>JAGWQP010000615.1 GCA_028876805.1 Acidobacteriota bacterium
AATATACGGAAACGTCCAAGGCCACCGCCAGCGCCACCCACTTCCAGTCGAGCGTGCGGACTGCAGCCGTGAAGTCTCGAATGTTGTAGTTGTACAACACCCACAGCAGGCAGGCTGCCGAGAACGTGTAAGCGAGAACTTGCGGCAGCCAAGACGGCGTCCACTGGCGCAGGGTCTCGCGCAAGGTGAGCATAGCCGTCTACGGCCGCCGTCCGGGCGTCGATCTGGCGGAGGGGTTCCTCAAAACCTTATGATAGCGTCAGGCGCCGCACGCGATTTCGCGCTACTCTCGTCGGTAAGGGATCTTGGGAATGAAGCCACTCCGCCGCGTCGCCGTGCTCGGCGCCGGGACCATGGGGTCGCGTATCGCGGCCCATTTCGTCAACGCCGGTTTTCCGGTGGATCTGCTCGATATCGCGATCCCTGACCAGCCGAAGCGAAATGCCGCGGTACTCGCCGGCATCGAAGCTGCCTCGAAGCAGAAGCCCCCGGCATTTTTCACCGACGGCGCCCGCGCCTTAATTGCGCCGGGCAATTTCGAGGACGATCTCAGCCGCCTGAACGCCTGTGATTGGATCATCGAAGCCGTCACCGAGCAGCTGGAGGTTAAGCGAAACCTGCTTGAAAAGGTGGCCTCCGTGCGCTCGGCCGGCTCGATCCTGTCCAGCAACACCAGCGGCATCCCCCTGGCGCGGATTTCCGAAGGCTGGGATCCGGAGCTGCGCCGCCATTTTCTCGGGACGCATTTCTTCAATCCGCCCCGCTACCTGCACCTGGTCGAGATCATTCCCGCTAGCGATACCGCGGCGGAAGTGGTGGCGTGGGTTTCTTCGTTTTGCGACCTGCACTTGGGCAAGGGAGTGGTCCCCTGCAAGGACACGCCGAATTTCATCGCCAACCGGATCGGGACTTTCTTCGCAGCGACCTTGTTCAAGCTCACAGTGGAGGGCGGCTACACGGTCGAAGAGGTGGACGCACTCACGGGCTCGCTCATCGGACTTCCCAACAGCGCAACCTTTCGACTGGCCGACATCATCGGACTTGACGTTTGGGCACACGTGTTGAACAACCTGCGAACTCTGGCTCCCGGCGATCCCGGCCGGGACCGCTACGTGCCGCCTGAGTTTATGACGCGTATGATCGAGCGTGGCTGGCTCGGCGAAAAGCGCGGGCAAGGCTTTTACAAACGGGTCGGGCCCGAGAAGCAGATCCACGCCATCGACTGGAAGACGCTCGAATATCATCCGGCCCAGAAGCCGCGGTTCCCGACGGTCGAGGCGGCGCGCGCGATCGAAGACCTGCCGGAGCGGGTGCGTGCCGTGGTGGGCGCCCAGGACCGGCCGGGACAATTCCTGTGGAGCTTGTTCCGCGACCTGTTCACCTACGCGGCGAGCCTGATTCCGGAGATCTCTCCCCGCGTCGTCGAAATCGACCGCGCCATGCGCTGGGGCTATGCCAATAAGCTCGGCCCGTTCGAGATGTGGGATGCCTTGGGCGTTCCCGAGACGGTAGCGAGGATGCGAGCTGAAGGTCACGCGGTTCCGGCGACTGTGGAGCGGATGCTGGCCTCCGGCGTGAAGTCGTTCTATCAGGCGGCCGATCGGGAGGGTCTCCCCGGCACGCTCTACTTCGATCTCTCATCGGGCTCTCGTCGGGAGCTGGAAGTGCGGCCGGGCGTGCTTGTTTTGAGCGAGATCCGTCGGGCGCGCGGCGTGGTCGGCCACAACGCCGGCGCCTCGATGGTGGACCTGGGAGACGGCGTGCTGTGCCTCGAGTTCCACACCAAAATGAACGCGATCGGCGATGACATTCTCGAGATGATCCGTGCCGCCATCGACGAGACGACCCGCGGCTTCGAAGCCCTGGTGATCGCCAACCAGGGCGAACAGTTTAGCGCCGGCGCCAACCTGATGATGGTGCTGCTGGCCGCCCAGGAAGGTGAGTGGGACGAATTGAACCGGGGGCTAGAGCGCTTCCAAAAGGCCATGTTGGCGATCAAGTACGCGCCGAAGCCGGTCGTGGCGGCGCCGTTCGGCATGGCCTTGGGCGGTGGTTGCGAAATCGTGTTGCACTCGGCCCGCGCACAGGCCTCGGCAGAGACGTACCTCGGTCTGGTTGAGACCGGTGTCGGACTGATCCCGGGCGGCGGGGGCTGCAAGGAGATGCTGCTGCGTCTGCCGAGCGCGAAGGCCGCTTTCGAGCTGATCGGTTACGCCAAGGTTTCTACCAGCGCCGCCCACGCGCGCGAGCTCGGGCTGCTGCGCCCCGAGGACGCCGTCTCGATGAATCCGGAGCGTCTCGCGGGCGATGCCAAACGGGCCGCGCTGGCGCTGGCGCCGGTGTATGCCCCGGGAGCCCCACGCCAGGATATCCCCGTCGAGGGCGAGGCCGGCTATGCGATGCTGAAAGTGGGCCTGTTTCTGGCACACGAAGGCGGTTTCATCTCCGAGCACGATGTCAGGGTGGGAGAGAAGCTGGCCCACGTGTTGAGCGGCGGGCGTCTCACCGGACGGCAGACCGTCTCGGAGCAGTATTTGCTCGATCTCGAGCGTGAGGCGTTTTTGAGCCTCTGCGGCCAAGCGAAAACGCAGGAGCGCATACAACACACGCTCAAAACGGGAAAGCCGCTTCGGAATTGAGCGCAGTCAGGAGCCCTTATGCCTCAAGCCGTTATCATCGATTGTTTACGAACCGCGGTCGGCCGGGCGCCGCGTGGCGCGCTGCGCAACACCAGACCCGACGACCTGGCCGCGATTGTGATTCGAGCTTTGCTCAAGCGTTATCCCCAGGCGAGCGCGGTCGAAGACGTCATCCTTGGGTGCGCTATGCCGGAGGGCGAGTCGGGCAACAACATGGCGCGGCAGGCGCTGTTGCGTGCGGGCCTGCCGGACAGCGTGCCGGGCATGACCATCAACCGGTTTTGCAGCTCCGGACTGCAATCGATCGCGCTGGCCGCCGACCGCATCCGCGCGGGCGGGGCTGACATCCTCATCGCCGGCGGCGCCGAGTCGATGAGCTTGATCCCCTTCGGTGGCAACAAGCCGGCGCCGAACCCCTGGTTCGTCGACCATTGGCCGGAGGTCTACATGAGCATGGGGCTGACCGCCGAGCGCCTGCAAAAGAAATATGGCATCTCGCGCGAAGATGCCGACCAGTTCGCGCTCCGCAGCCACCAAAACGCCGTTCGGGCCCAGCAGGAGGGCCGGTTCGACCAGGAGATCGTGCCGGTCGAAGTGGAGTCGGTCTCTCCCGACAACTCCACCAAAGATATTTTCCGGAAAGATGAGGGGCCGCGGGCCGACACCAGCGCCGAAGCGCTGGCCAAGCTGAAGCCGGTGTTCCACGCGCAGGGCACCGTGACCGCGGGCAATTCGTCGCAGACCAGCGATGGCGCCGCCGCGGCGCTGTTGATGTCGGACACTAAAGCGCGCGAGCTCGGGCTGAAGCCCAAGGCTCGCTTCGTGAGTTTTGCGGTGGCGGGCGTGCCGCCTGAGATCATGGGCATCGGGCCCGTGGTGGCGATTCCTAAGGCACTGGACAAGGCGGGAGTGAAGCTAGACGCGGTCGGCGCCATCGAGCTAAACGAGGCCTTTGCCGTGCAGGCTCTCGCGGTGATTCGCGAAGGGGGCCTTGACCCGGGGCGCATCAACCCCAACGGCGGCGCCATCGCGCTCGGCCACCCACTGGGATGCACGGGAGCGAAACTCACCGCCACTGTTCTGCGCGAGATGGAGCGCAGCCAGACGCGTTATGGCATGGTCACCATGTGTATCGGCGGCGGCCAGGGAGCCGCCGGAATTTTTGAGCGGCTGTCGTGATCCTAGTCAGTACGCAACGGCTTCGGTCTCGATCACACCTTTCGACCACGTGTCCGGACAGTGCGGAACCCTTTTGCGTATTGATTCACGCAAAAATCGCGCACTGGAAAAATCCTCTCCACATCTGAAACTCTCGTTAACTGATTTCTCCAGGCGTACGATCGCCCCGCGAGGCTCCATGCCGCGCCTGCCGGAATACGCCTGGTATCCTGAATGCATCTCTATGTTTCTGAAGATTCTGGCGCATCCAGTCTTCGTCAATCTGAACTTTCACATGCCCATGATCGTGGATTTGTCGCACCCGCTGGTCATGCTGCAGGGCGAGAACGGCTCCGGTAAATCGACACTGCTGCATTCAATCCATTACGCGCTCCGCGGCGACGAGATCGAAGGCTATATCTATCGCCTGGAACCGGGCAAGGTCTCAATCGGCCGCAGTTACCTTTTCGACGCCGAGCAGCATAATCCACGTACGCAACTGGACCTGTTCAAGGACCAGCCGGCGATGCTGGAGTTTTTGAAGATGGCCAGCCACGGTCAGGTGATGTTGTCGATGTTCCGCGAGACCTTCCCGAAGCTGGCGGACGGCACCGTTCTGCTGCTCGACGAGCCCGAGATGGCGCTCTCGGTCTCTAATCAGAAGCGCATTCTCAAAATGCTGAAGGAACTGGTAGACCAGAAGAACTTCCGGATCATCTGTGCCACCCATTCGCCGGAGTTGATTGAAGCAGCCGAGACCTACGTGATCAACCTCGACCGCCAAATCAACCGCAACGTGGTCGATACCGGCATGGGTATCCAAGGAGCCAGCACCATCCAATGACGTGCTGCTCGGAGTTCGACCGCCTGCTCGATCGTGACCTGGCGCGGTATGCGCAGCCGCAGCAGCTTTCCAACGGCACCATTGTCAACGAAATCGATACCGAGTACTTCCTCGTATTCGGCGACGAGCGGCACCAGTTTGTCGGTTTGAACTATTGCCCGTTCTGCGGCCGCGTGCTCTCACGCGGACTCTGGAACTTGGAAAAGAAAAAGTAGCGCGAATCCGGTCATGCCGCGCCTCGCTCATTCCGTCGAAAACGTGCCGCACTCGCGCATCCGCGAATTGGCTGAGATGGCCATGCCTATGCAAGGCGTGCTGCGACTCTACTTCGGCGAATCGAACCTGCCGACTCCGGATTACATCAAAGACGCCGCCATTCGCGCCATGGCGGAAGGGTATACATTCTATACGGAGAACGCCGGGCTGCCTTCTCTGCGCCGCGCCATCGCGGAGCATTACCGGCGGTTGCAGGGAGTGGAGCTGGACGCGGCCGGGGAGATCGTGGTCACGGCGTCCGGTGTTCAGGCCTTGAACCTAGCCATTCGCTGCGTGCTCGACCCGCGTGATGAAGCCCTGGTGCTGACACCGGCCTGGCCGAATGGCGCCTCCATCGTTGCCATGTCGAATGCAGTGGCGCGGCAGATTCCTCAGCCGTTGTGTAATGGCCGGTATGGTGTCGATTTCGATCGGCTAGAAGCGGCGGTCACTCGACGCACCCGCCTGCTGTTATACACGTCTCCCTCAAACCCCCTGGGATGGGTGGCCACTGCGGACCAACAGCAGGGGCTTCTCGATTTCGCGCGGCGGCACGGCCTGTGGCTCCTCGCCGATGAAGTCTACGACCGCCTGTGCTATGCCGGACCGCTGGGTAGGCCAGTGCCTTCGATTCTGAGAAAGGCCACACCCGACGACGCCGTGCTAGTGGTGCAATCGTTCTCGAAAAGCTACTGCATGACCGGCTGGCGTCTGGGCTGGCTCGTGGCGCCGCGCCCGTTGGCCGCCAAAGCCACGCAGTTGAACGAGTTCGTCGTGTCGCATGCGCC
>JAGWQP010000053.1 GCA_028876805.1 Acidobacteriota bacterium
GACGATAACGGACGGGACGACGGTGCTGTTCGGCACCGTCGAAAAGGACGGCGACGAAATCCGCTCTCGCTTCTATCAGGATCCCAACTTCTACTACCTGACAGGCTGGAGGCAGCCCGGCGCCGTGCTGCTCATCGACCGCCACCGTCAAATCCTGTTTCTTCCGAACCACAACCCGAACCGCGAAAAGTGGACCGGGCCACTGGCAGGCCCGGATGACGCCCATATCGGCGAGGTGACCGGCTTCGATACCGTGCTGCCAATCGAGCGTTTCGAAACCGAGTTGCGCACTTCTCTCGACGAGCAGCCCAAAATCTACACCGTGGGGGAGACGTCGCTGGCCCGCCTCCGGGCCTTCGCGCCTCTACGTGAGGTGATTGACGCTCGACCGACTCTGGCGCGGATGCGAATGCGGAAGTCACCGGCAGAGGTCGCTCTGCTCGAGCGCACCGCCGACGCCACGATCGCCGCTCACCGGGCTGCCTGGAAGAGAGTCGCACCGGGAATCTACGAATACCAGGTGGCGGCAACCCTGGTATCGGTTTACCTGGACCTCGGCTGTGAGCGCAGTGCTTATCCGCCGATCGTTGCCTCCGGCCCGGATTCGGTCTACCTGCATTACGAATATAACAATCGACGGCTGGATCCCGGCGACCTGCTACTGATCGATGCCGGCGCCGAGTGCGCGGGTTATACCGCTGACGTCACTCGCACCATCCCGGTCGACGGCAAATTCACCAAACGCCAGCGCGAGATCTACGATATCGTGCTGGGCGCCGAAAAGGCGGTGATCGCGGCAGTGAAACCGGGCGTCGCCATCGGCTCCCCGAAGACCCACAGCCTCTATCAAGTCGCGTACGACTACATCAATTCTCACGGTAGTGACCTCCACGGCGACTCGTTGGGGAAATATTTCACTCATGGCGTCAGCCACCAGATCGGGCTCGAAGTCCATGACGCCACGGATCCGTTCGCAACCCTTGAGGAAGGAATGGTGATCAGCGTCGAGCCCGGCATCTACATTCCGGAAGAGAACATCGGCATCCGCATCGAGGACATGGTCCTCGTGAGCAAGGACGGGGCGCGCGTGCTCTCCGGCGCGCTCGCGCGCGAGCCCTCCGACATTGAAAAGGCCCTCGCCCCATGAAACTCCACTACATCGGGCTGCGGGCGGGCGTGTTCGTCGTGGCGCTGGGGGCGAGCTGGAAGTTGGCCGCCGAGGTGGACAATTCTTCCTACGACGAGTTCTTCCGGCTCTACGAACCTCCTTGCTGACAGGCCCCGATCGATCATTCTGGCCATCGATGAGCCGACGCTGCCGGCCGCCGGCGGAATGCTGCACATCCGGCGCCGCCTCGCCCCGGGTTGTCGCCTTGGACGTGATCATGGCCGATGCCGGAGACCCCGCCGAAACCCGGGAGCTCTCTTGCGCGCTCGGCGAGGCGCCAAACCCTGTTCTCTCCTGTGAACTCGTTGACGATCCGCTGCGCTGGGAAGATCCGCGCCGGAGCTTTCCCGCTGGGCGGTCGACTTCGGTCACGTCGATGCGCAACCCTATGATCGCGATCAGGTGATGCGTGCCATTCCGCTTGAGAAGCGCGCCGGCACCCTGCAGCGCTGGGCACTTGCACCCCATTCCTTTGGTTTGAGCCGCGGAGCGGCCATCATCGAATCGTCACCGATGTTGAGGTGGGCCATAAGATGATTCCCATCAAGCCGACCGCAGACGGCCGCCTCATGCGCGCCAGGTACCGGCCGCCCCTATGCCGCAACCCCCGCCGCCACGGAGCTCGTCGCAACCTTTCCGGCACGTCGTGATAGACGATTTCCTTGACCCGGACTTGTGCGCGCGATTGATCCAGGAGTTTCCCGCCTTCGACGCGCGGAACGCAGTCAACGAACACGGCGAAGTGGGCCGCAAGGCCGTGTTCACGGATGTGGCCCGAATCGGCAGGTCGTATGCGGAGTTCGATCGCCTGATGCGCTCACGTGCGTTCCTCAACTGGCTGGGCACCTTGGTAGACATCCCGCGGCTGGTTTACGATCGCGACTACATCGGGGGCGGCACGCACGAAAACCTGGACGGCCAGGATCTTGATCCGCGGGTTGATTTCAATTTCCACCCCTTGCGGCCCCTCCATCGCCGCCTGAACCTGATCGTCTTCCTGAACCCCGAATGACAGGAGACCTGGGGCGGCGCCTGGAGTTGGAGAGCGATCCCTGGCGCGCCGAAAGGAAGGGGCCCAGGCAGCGCATCCTGCCTCTCGCGAACCGTTGCGTGGTTTTCGAGACGACCGAGTCTTCTTGGCATGGCTTCAGCCGCATTCAACTGCCCGCCGGTCGTAGGAATGGGTCGCGCCGCTCGATCGCGGTCTACTTTTATACGCGCCAGCGTGCGGGGGTCGAAACCGCCCCATCGCACAGCACGATCTATGTGCCCCGGCCCATGCGCGCGCACCTTCAGCCGGGATACGCGCTGCAGCCGGAGGACGTCCAGGAGCTGGAGGTCCTGATTGGCCGCCGCGACCGCCAGATCCGATACCTCTACGAACGGGAGCTCGATTTCTCTACTACGCTCGCCGGCATTTATCGTTCACCCTCGTTTCGACTCGGCCGCACCCTGACCTGGCCACTGAGGTGGCTGCGCGAGCGGTGGAAACCCAAGCCTGCTACGGCCGGTACTCCAGGACCACGACGGTGATGTCGTCGGATTGACGCGTACTTTCGGAAAACGCGCTGACGGCTTCCTGAATGGCGTCGTGAATCGCCGTGCAGCGCTCAGCCGCGTGTGCGGCCACGACTTCGCGCAACCGTTTCTTGCCGAAGAACTCACCGTGGGAGTTCTGGGATTCGGTCACACCGTCGGAATAGATCACGAGCTTGTCGCCTGCGGCCAGTTTCTGTACTGCGACCGGAAAGCTCACGCCCTCAACGAGCCCAACCGGCATGGCCGTGGCTTCCAGAGCCAGGAGCCTGCCTTCCGCGCCCACCAGCAACGGTGGGCAGTGCGCGGCGTTCACGTACTCGAGCGTCCCGTCGGCATGCAGGAGGCAGTGGAAGACGGTGGCGTACTTCTCTCCGCCAGTGCGGCCATTCAGGAACCGGCTCAGCCGCTCGACGCGCAGCGACAAGCCTTCGGAATGATCCGTGGCCGTGAGCAGGGCTCCTTGCAGCAGAGACGCGAGAAGAGCCGAACTCACCCCTTTTCCGGAGACATCAGCCACCACGGCCGACCAGCAGCGGGGTGTCACTTCTGTCACTTCGAAGTAGTCGCCACCCACTTGATCGGAGGCAACGCTGCTGCCGGAGGCCCGTAGCCATCCTTCCGACGGCAGGGTTTTGGGCAGCAGGCTTTGCTGGATGGTGCGTGCGAGGCGCAGTTCCTCGTCCATCTGCTGTTTGGCTCGCTGCTCTTCGAGCAGCCGCGCATTTTCGAGAACCGTGGATGCCTCGATTGCCAGCGTCTGGAGCAGCTCGCGGTTGCCACCCGCCAGATCCGCGGCTGCCACACGGGAATCCATGTAGAGCACCCCCACGGTCTCGCGACCAGTGGAAAGCAGGCTGGTCGCGTCGCCTGCTCCGGTGTGAATCCTCACCAACGGCACACAAATGACGCTGCACAGCTCCAGGTCAGCGATAGTGCCGCCGCGTCGTAGTTCGTCGCTACTCGAAGGGTCAAAGTTCATCGACAGCAGGTCGCGGCGGCGCTCGAGCGCGCGCCGGATCACTTCTCGGGGTACCCGCAGGTCGCTCTCGCGTAGATGCCGCCCGTCTCGGTGGCGGGCGACCTTGGTCTCCAGGCCGTGCTCTGACCTCAGAAGAAGAAAACCGCGCTCGGAACCGGTGATGGCTAGCACCGTATCCACCACTGCCCCCAGAACGTCATCGATCGAAAGGGAATTTTGCAGTGTCCGCGCAAGGTCCAGAATGGCACGCAGTTTGTGAAGGTGCGCGCCCACTCCCGGAGCCGATACTTCCTTTTCCGGCCCAGTCAGTTGCTCTATCAGCCGCTTCAGCTCGGCGCCATCCAGAGCGAAGACCAGTTGGTAGGAATCCTCGACGCCAAATTCGATCTTGTCGGCGTTGTGCAGCGCCTGCTTCCGTATCCTTTTGCCATTGACGAACGTACCGTGTCGGCTGCCGGCGTCCTCGATGGTGTACTGGCCGTTTTCCGGCGTGATCCGCGCGTGCACACGCGAAGCACGGCTGTCGCGGATTACGAAGTCGTTGTCGGCCTGGCGTCCGATCCGGAACGGGAGAGGGACGAGCGGCAGGCGCGAGCGCTGACCGTTCGGATCAATCACGATCAACGAAGCCGGTTCAAGGCTAGCCGAGTTGAGAGCCGGGTTCACCGTCTAGCTCCGCCAGCTACGCCCGGCGGGCCGCCGCGCGCCGTGTCCCCTTGATGGGCTCTGCCGGCTGCTGGCGTAGGTCTTCCACCTCCCGCGCGCGCAGCGTCTGGCAGTGAGCGCAATAGCCGCCCACTTCCGTACGTGCCAGCAGCACCTGAAACCCGAAGTGGCTTTCGATCTGTTTCCGGAGTTTTTGAAGCGGATCGCCAAAGAACTCTTCCACCTTCCCGCATCGCAGACAGATGACGTGCGCGTGTTCCTGCTTTAAGCGGGTCTCATAGTAGTGTTGATCGCCGCCGTAATGCATGAGATCCAGCTCATCGACCAGCCCGCCCGCCTTCAGCATCTTAAGGGTGCGGTAGACCGTGACGCGGTTGAGTTTGGGGTCCTTTTCTTTCGCCATCTGGTAGAGCCGTTCGGCATCGAGGTGCTCGCCGGTCTTGTCGATCAGCTCGAGCAGAATCTGGCGCTGCCGGGTGAGCCGGACACCACGCTCTTTAAGAGATCCCTGCATCGAGTCGAGCGCCATAGGAGGAGTCACTCCAATTTTAGCAAGGTCCGTGCTTGCTGCTACAATTCGTCCAGGAATGTTCCGGAAGATTCTGATTGCCAACCGCGGGGAGATCGCGGTGCGCATCACGCACACGCTGCACGAGATGGGTATCGGAGTGGTGGCCGTCTATTCCGATGCCGATCGCACCTCGCTTCACGTCCGCTTAGCCGACGAAGCCGAACGCCTCGGCCCCGCACCCTCGGCGGAAAGCTACCTGCGGATTGACCGCATACTGGAAGCCGCCCAGAAGCATAACGTTGAAGCGATTCATCCGGGCTACGGCTTTCTGAGCGAGAATGCCGAATTCGCCGCTGCCTGCGTGGCCGCGGGACTGGTCTTTATCGGACCGTCGGCGGAATCGATCCGCTTGCTCGGCTCCAAGACGGCTTCCCGCCTGAGCGCCATCCAGTCTGGCGCTCCGGTGGTCCCAGGCACCCAGGGCAGCGTCACTCTGGAACAGGCCCGCACCTTCGGCCACACGCACGGCTACCCGGTCTTGCTCAAGGCCGTGGCCGGCGGGGGCGGCAAGGGCATGCGCCGTGTCGATCGGGAGTCCGATTTGGAATCGGCCCTTCGCGACGCCGCCAGTGAGGCCGAGCGCGCCTTTCGCAGCCCCGAGGTGTATGTCGAAAAATGGATCGAGCAGCCGCGTCACATCGAAATCCAGATCCTCGGCGACCATCACGGCAATATGGTGCATTTGGGTGAGCGCGAATGTTCGATCCAGCGCCGCCATCAAAAGGTAATCGAAGAATCGCCCTCGCCCCTGGTAGCGCTCGACCCCCAGCTGCGCCACGACATGGGCGAAGCTGCCGTCCGGGCCGCCCGCACCGCCGGCTACTATAACGCCGGTACGGTCGAATTCCTGGTCGACCGCGATCGCCGTTTCTACTTTCTGGAGGTGAATACACGCCTGCAGGTGGAACACCCGATCACGGAACTCGTGACCGGCCTCGACCTGGTGCGGCTGCAGGTCGAGATCGCCGCCGGAGCCCGCCTGCCGTTCCGACAGCAAGATATCGCCTGGCGCGGTTGGGCCATCGAGTGCCGCATTTACGCTGAAGATCCGGCCAATCACTTTCTTCCCTTCCCCGGAACCATCACCCGCCTGGCGCGGCCCTTCGGCCCCGGCATCCGCGTGGACGACGGCATTTACGAAGGTTGGAGGGTCCCCATGGAATACGATCCGTTGCTCGCCAAGCTGGTGGTTTCGGCCGGCACGCGTGGCGACGCGATTGCGCGGATGATCCGGGCGCTCCGCGAGTACGACATCGGCGGCATCCGGACCAACGTCGGCTTCTTCCGGCAGATTTTCGAAGACCAGGAGTTTCGGGCCGGGCATCTGCACACGGGCTTCATTGACGAGTTCTTCGCCCGCCAGCGCCTCGTGGAGCCGCCGCGTGAGCTGGCTGCCGTCGCGGCGCTGGCGGCCGCGCTGCACAACGGGATACCAGACGTGCAACCTACGCCCAACGGCGCCACCAGCCCCTGGGTCACCATCGGCCGCCAAGAGCTACTCCGGTGAAGCTGAACCTCGCCGTTAACGGCGTCAAACAGCAGATTCAAATTCTTGTTCCGGCGCCGGCGTGCCGGTTCTGCCTGGGTCGGGGCCCCGAACGAAGCGCCGACGTCGCCACCCCCGAGCCCGGCGTATACTCGGTCCTGTTGGATGGCCGCAGCTATGATGCCCGCGTGGAACGCACGATCGGGCATCTGGTTGTTTCCGTCCAGGGCCATCGTTTTGAAGTCGAAGTGCGCGATCCGCGGCGCTGGTCACCGAACGCCGCCAGTCGTCGCGACGGGGACATCGAAACCGTCCGCGCCCCCATGCCCGGCAAAGTGGTGCGCGTACTGGTCGCGCCCGGTGATACGGTGGAGGCTGGTCAAGGTGTGATGGTGGTCGAAGCCATGAAGATGCAAAACGAAATGAAGGCCTCTCGTTCCGGCCGGGTGCTGGCCGTCGCCGCCAAAGAGGGCGCCACCGTTACCGCCGGCGAAGTGCTGGCCACTATCGGCTCGCCCGCGCCCATCGCCTGACCGATAATATAGTCGATGGCTACGCAACCGGTTTGCCCCAAGTGCCATGGCAGCGGCTGGATCATCATCGAACGCTCGAGCGTCTCGGGGGCCGAGCCGTGCGAGTGCCGGAGCCAGGGGCGCGCGGGCCGCCTGGAAGCGCGAGCCCAGATTCCCTCTTTGTACCGAAACGCATCGTTTGAAAACTTCAACATCACTAGCGCCGATTTGCGAACATCCGTTCTGGCGGTCAAAAAGTATGCGGACGATTTCCCGAGCGAAACCCGCCCAGGCCTCCTGCTCATGGGCGAGCCGGGAACCGGCAAGACGCACCTGGCCGTCGCGGTCCTGCGCCGCATCATCGAGAAGGGCTTCGAAGCCCTCTTCTGCGATTACCAGAACTTGCTCGACCGTATCCGATCCGGCTATGACGAAGCCTCGAACTCGGCGGACAAGGAAGCCTACCGCGTGGCACTCGACAGTGAGGTGCTCCTGCTCGACGATCTCGGCGCTCACCGCGTCACCGACTGGGTAGAAGATACCGTCACTGCGATCGTCACGCACCGGTGCAACAACCGCAAGCCCCTCATCGCAACCACGAATCTCCCTGACCCGGACGCCGGCAGCATCACCGTCCAGCGGTCCGCGTTGGATAAACCCGAATATCGACGCACTCTAGCGGATCACATCGGAGACCGCGCCCGCTCACGGCTGTTTGAAATGTGTACCGTGGTTCGCATCCACCACACCGAAGATTACCGCGTCCGGAAGGCTCGAGCGTTCTGATGCTTCGCGTTGGTCTGTTTCTCGTATTGGCGGCTTCGCCAGGGCTGGTCCCGGC
>JAGWQP010000616.1 GCA_028876805.1 Acidobacteriota bacterium
GCCGACACGATTACCCTGCGCCACACGGCGCGCAGCCGCGAAGGTTTTGCGCGCGGAGCGCTCCAAGCCGCGCAGTGGGTGTTGGGCAAGAAGGGATTTCACGAGTTCAGCGACATACTTTTTACCGAAGCGTAACCGTGAGCAAGCGGATCTTTGGGAGGCCTTACATGTTTACAGGATGCGGCACTGCGCTGGTCACTCCGTTCCGGCCGGACCTTTCGCTCGACGAAGCCACGCTCCACAAGCTCGTTCGGCGCCAGATCGAGGCCGGAATCAATTTCCTGGTCCCCTGCGGGACCACCGGCGAAAGCCCCACACTGACGCGTGCCGAACACCTGCGCGTTGTCGAAATCACCCTTGAGGAGGCCAAGGGCAAAGTGCCAGTGTTGGCCGGCGCGGGTGGCTACAACACGAGCGAGGTCATCGAGCTGGCACGTGAACTCGAGCACATGGGCGTGGACGGAATCCTTTCGGTCACGCCCTACTATAACAAGCCGACGCAGGAAGGCCTCTACCAGCACTATCACGCGATCGCTTCAGCCGTCGGCCTCGCTATCATCGTCTACAGCGTGCAAGGCCGCACCGGTGTCAACGTGGAGCCGGCCACGCTGGCGCGCCTCGCCCAGATCGAAAATATCGTGGGGGTCAAGGAAGCGTCGGGAAACATTGGCCAGATAGCCAACGTGATTCACGAAACCCCGTCGAGCTTCAGCGTGCTCTCGGGCGACGATGCCCTGACCATCCCGCTGATGGCATTGGGCGGCCGCGGTGTCATCTCTGTCGTCTCCAACCAGATTCCTCGCGAGATGACCCACCTCGCTCAAGCGTGCCTCAAAAACGATTTCGAGACCGCACGCCACCTCCAGGCCCAATATCTCGCGCTCATGAATGTGAACTTCATCGAAGCCAATCCCATCCCCGTAAAGGCCGCCATGGGGTTGATGCGACTGCTCGAACCGGTCTACCGGCTGCCGATGTGCCCACCCACGGCCGCCAGCCTTACCCGCATCGAAAAGGTTCTCGAATCGGCGGGGCTGTTAGGGAGGGTGCGCGTTGCAGGCTGAAATCGAGCGTCTCTTCGAGGAAAAACCGGCTGCGTACACCGGCGCGCACTTCGAACTCTTCGCCGAGTTCAAGACGGCTCTCAACGAAGGCCGCGTGCGGGCGGCTGAAGCTTGTCCCTCGGCGCCGACCGGCTGGCGGGCGAATGCCTGGGTGAAGAAGGGAATCCTGGTGGGATTTCGCATGGGCACGATCGTAGATATGTCAGTCGATCCCGAACGCCAGCCTTTCTTCGACAAATCGACCTACCCGGTGAAGCGGTTTTCAGCCCAAACGCAGGTTCGCATCGTGCCCGGCGGCTCGAGCATTCGCGATGGCGCGTACGTGGCGCCGGGCGTGGTCTGTATGCCGCCCATGTATATCAACGTGGGCGCTTATGTGGACGAAGGCGCTATGGTCGATTCGCACGCCTTGGTCGGCAGCTGCGCGCAGATCGGGAAGAAATGCCACATCTCGGCTGCCAGCCAGATTGGCGGCGTCCTCGAGCCCGTGGGCGCTTTGCCGGTGATCGTCGAAGACGAAGTGCTGGTGGGCGGCAACAGCGGCATCTACGAGGGCACAGTGGTCAAACGCCGGGCTGTCGTGGGCACGGGCACCATCCTCAACCGATCCACGCCGGTCTACGACCTGGTACGCCGTACCGTTTACAAAGCGACCGACGAGGAGCCGCTCGTGATCCCTGAAGAGGCTGTGATCGTAGCCGGCTCGCGCGCGGTCACGCAGGGGCCGGGCAAGGATTGGGGAATTTCCGTCTATACGCCAGTGATCGTGAAGTACCGCGATTCCCAAACGGACACGAAGATCCAGCTCGAGGACCTGCTGCGATAGGTATGGCGCGGATTCTGCTTGCCGATGACGATGCCCGGCAGTTGCAACTGCGCGCGCGCTTGCTCGAGGCCAGCGGCCACGAAGTATCTCTGGCTGGTCATGCCTCCGAAGTCATCCCTTATCTCGCGACCTCGGAAGTCGTCATCATAGACCTGCGGTTTCCTAACTCACAGGGCCAGCCGGATGCGGCCGAAGGGTTGAAGCTGATTCGTCAGATTCGCGAGTCCGGGTGCCGCGCGCCGGTGATCGTGATCTCGGGGTGGCCTGAGGATCTGTCGGGAACCCCCGAAGAACGGATGGTATCGCGAGTGATGCAGAAGCCGGTCGCAATCGAGTCTCTGCTGGGAGCCATCGCCGAGCTGGCTACCGGAGGTTCCGCGCCATCTTGACATCCTCTTTGAGCTGAACCGCCCTGGTTGTGCGCCGCCCTCGCGCCGCGCAACCTCGCGCGGCTTCTCCTGCTTGGCGGACCAAATCACGTCCTCAACTTACATACTCCCGTTGCCGCAGAGGCAGGGGTTCACTCCTAACTTCCCGGAGTACGAAAGCGCGAAGGATAGCTGCCGCCGAGCGATTCAGGCGGCCATGGGCATCTCGTCGTTGCCGACGGCAATGCGGCGCGACAACGAGAAGAGCGGTATTGCTATCGGGCGGATTCAGAACTCCGAGGCCCTCGGCTCCTATCACAACGAGTATTCCCTGAGGCTCAAGGAGATGGATATCCAGGCGAAGCTCGCGATAGCGGGATTCGAGACCAAGGCCCAGAACGTGAGCGAGCGGCTGGCGTTTGTCGAGGAGTTCATCAAGCAGCAGCAACGCCCGGGCGCACGAGGCGGGTATGCAAGCCATGGACTAGGACC
>JAGWQP010000617.1 GCA_028876805.1 Acidobacteriota bacterium
CCTGCCGAGCGAAGCACTTGAATGATTTCGTGGGGCGTGTACTCACGGACATGGGGTAAATCGCAGTTGCCCTTCGCCGGATATCGAGAGGACATGTGAGGATTGTGTCTTCCGTCCAGTGCCGCCGTAATCCTGCGTCGAGGGCTTTGCCGGTCTTACTTGGAAGTATTCGGAGTGGTCAGCACGAATAGACCGCCGCCCTTGAGAACACGCCAGGGCTCGAGAACGCGCCAGGACTCGAGCAGCATATGCGGCGGATCACGGAGTAGGTGCTCAATCGACTCACACGACACAACGACATCGAATGAAGAGTCCGAATACGGAGTGAAAATTCCGCGTTGAAAAGATCGATATCGGCAGTAAATGCGCGCTCTCCGTTGATCTGCAGGGTTTTCGGGTCGCGGCCGATCGACGCTGAGTAATAGGCGGGTTGAACCGAACCATAGCCGAATACCCGCCCCATTACGGCCGCCATTTGAAGGTATGAACCAAGTTCCAGCGCAGCGACGATGGGCGCTGCCCAATGGCAATTGGGAGAGCGTCCGGACCAGGCGTTGCTTATACTCGGCAGAGGTGATCAGCCGCACTCGGGTCTCCCATCTCAACCGAGGCCAAGAATGCCTCGATTGCCGCTTCACAACCATTGGTGGGCGGCGCCGCTTCGGTAACCATCGACTTGTCGGAAGGATCGAGAGTGACATCGAGGCGCCTTAAAAGCCTCGAACAACGCGGAGTACAGGACCACGCACAAGGTCACTCTACCTCAACGCCTGCACAACGGGTTGAACCAACTTCAGCAGCTTGTGGCATGTAATTCGATCGCCAACTCAGGTCACGACTTCGGTTAGACACCCAACGGAGGGCCGGGAGTGCCCCTAACGAAAATATTTACGTATGAGGACACACCCGGAATTGACGTAGACCTATCGAACACGAGATACCTCAAGCAGGGGACCCAGTGGAAGATTGTTGCGATAGAGAATACGCATACGCCCCGATGATGTGGCCCTGCACCCAGGTCGCCCCGTCCGGTGCCGGGAGCGGTGCAAGCGAACCCAATCAAGACGCTTTTAGTCGACGCACACAACTAGTCTGTATCCTCGTTAACAGAGCGTAAAATTTCATCGGGCTTTGCGCGTGCTTGCTCGGCGGCGCCCTCGACATTAGCCCAAGGGGAGCCCACGGCTGCCTCCGTCTTCGATGTCCCATATGCCCGGCAAACGAAACCTCCCAAAACCCATTCAGTGCCCGGTCTGCTGAAGCATGCTCCCACTCTGGCTTGAGGCCCTGTATGGAGCCCCGTTCGTGGCCCTTTCCACGCACAGCACCGCACTTTGGCGTGATGCGTCTATATTGTTTTCAACATCTTGAACGCCAGCAAACCCCGGCGGACCACTATAATTAGTATCGAGTTCTATGACGGTCGAGATCGAAGGCGTCGCCCTGCACCTCGCTCATCCCGACGAGCTACCCATCCATTGGGTCGGGCAGGAAGAGCTGATGCGCCAGTTGCTTGCTGCGTGGATGGTCGTCCACGAGCAGGATGTTCCCATGAACCCGCGCTTGCTGGGCAAGCCCGGTGTGGGCAAAACCACGCTCGCCTATGCCGCCGGAAAGCGCATGGGCCGTGACGTGTACATCCTCCAGGCCACCATGGACACGCGGCCGGAAGACTTGCTGGTCACCCCGGTGCTCGAAGGCGAGGGGAATCTGCGATACGTGGCGTCGCCCTTAGTGACCGCCATGATCCGCGGCGGCATCGCCATCCTGGACGAAGGCAACCGTATGAGCGAGAAGAGCTGGGCGAGCCTGGCGCCGCTGCTCGACAATCGGAGATATGTCGAGTCGATTGTCGCTGGCATCAAGATCAAGGCCAATCCGCAGTTCCGAATGGTGGCCACAATGAACGACGACGCCTCCACCTTTGAGCTGCCCGAGTACATTCATTCGCGCCTGCAGCCGCAGATCTTCATCGATTTCCCGGAGCGCGACGAGGAGTACCACATTCTGCGGGAAAATCTGCCGTTTGCCGAAGAGCGCATCCTCGCTTACGTCACCGATTTTCTGCAGATGGCGCACGCCGCCGACGAGCGCTATACCGTGCGTGACGGCATCAACGTGGCGCGTTTCGCCATCAAGCTCAAGAGTCTCGCCACGGGCAAGACCCAGGAGACCGAGGCGCTCGAGACATCCATAGTAGAAGTGCTGGGAGAGGAGGCGTTGCGTTATGCGCGGCGAAACCGGCCCACCGGCTGACGCCGGCCCCCCGGTCACGGATGTCGCCAGCCTCGAGCGCGGCCGCTTTACATACTTCCCGGTGGCGCCCGGGAGGTTGGAATTTGCGCTGGAGGTCCGGCGCGCGTTGCTCCGCGAAAAACCCCAGGTCGTTGCGGTCGAAATGCCGGTCACGCTCGAGGGGGCGTGGATGCGCGCCATCGAACAGCAGCCGGAAATCTCGGTCATCGTCTACGCGGATGAAGACCTGAAAGCTGATGGTGAGGAAGATCACGCTATCTACGTGACCGTCGAGCCGGCCGACCCCTTTACCGAAGCGGTGCGAACGGCCCGCGAGATCGGCGCCGAAGTCGTCTTCGCGGATCCCGATAGCGGGCGGCGGCCGCACCTGCCAGATACTTATCCCGATCCCTACGCCATCCGGCACATCGGCCTAGCCCGGTATGTCGAAGCTTATCGCGTCTACCCGCAGCCGCGCTCGGGAGAAATTGCCCATCACGCCGCCGGCATCGCCTGGAAACTGCAGGGGCTCGACCCGGAAGCACGCGTATTCGTGGTCGTTGGGCTCAATCTGCTCGACCCGCTGCTCGACGCCATGGAGGAGCCGCAGGCGCCGCCGGTCGCGCGCACCCGTCGCGAAGGGATCCAGCTGCTGAACCCGCACCCGGATTGTCTCGGTGAGATCACCACCGAATACCCAGCCCTCCAGTGGCGTTACGAAGGCTTTCGCCCCGCGCTCGCCGATGCCGGCCTGATCGATCGCCGACACGCCCAACTGGCGTTGTTTCGCGAAGCCGAGAAAGAATACGAAATCCACACGGGCGAACGCATCACCCACTGGCAGAGGCGCCTGCTGGCTCGCTACACGCGCAATCTGGCATTGACGGACCGGAATCTCGCGGCCGGCATCTTCGATCTGACCGTGGCCGCACGCTCCGTGGCGGATGACAACTACGGATGGGAAGTCTGGGAGGCCGCCAGCCGTTACCCGCCCCAGAAAACGGAATCGGAGCTGCCGACCATCCACATTTCCGGCGATCAGGTCTGGATCGACACGCGTCGCATCCGGCTTCGCCGGCGTCTTCCGAGCACCAAGCGCCGCCTCCGCCCGTACGGGCTCAAACCGCGCCAGAAGGAGAAATTTCCCGGTGAGTGGGCCAGCCAGTTGAACGGCACCAGCATCTGCTCATATCCGCCCGAAGACCTGGTCATCGAGGATTACGGACGCTTTTTGAAAAAGAAGGGCAAAAGCATTCTTTCCGAGGAGCGCGCCCGCGTCGAGCCGTTTACCACGTCCATTCTGGACGGCATCGATATGCGTGAAACCATTCGCCGCTGGCATGAACGGCGCATCTATGTGCGCCAGTTTCAAAAAATTCACGGCGAAGTGGGTTCCGTTGTGGTGATCTTCGAGGAGGACCGTGCCAACCGCTATTCGTACATGACCACCTGGCTGGGCGAGAACCAGAACGAGTCGGACATGGCGTTTTATTCCACGTTCCCGTTCGACAATCTGGTGGGCCCCGGCATCGGGCGCGCCGAGTACGGCGGGTTTTTGATGAGCCTTCCGCCCCGGCGGATGTACGATGTGTGGCAGGACCCGGACTACGAATTCGCAGAGACCAAGCCGGAACGGCTGCTGTTGGCCGCGCTCGATTATTCCGTCCACCGCTTTGTGGTCTACGTGGCGGCCCGGCCGCCTCGCTCCATTTTCAAAACCGTGGCCGCGCGCGCCGGCCGCACCATCATCTACATTCCACTCGGCCAGCTGTCTCCGGTTTCACTAAAAAAGATCCGGGTCGTCCACGTGCTCGACGGCTACGACAAGCGCGAGATGGCCAAAAACTACCTTTGGTAGCGGTCTGATGCATATCGCCGCCGCGGGGCCCGACCCTTTGCCGCTGCATTTGGCAGCACGCATCCGATCGATTCGGCCGGAACTGGAGCAATCTTTAAAGGGTTCGCCTCATCTTGGCTTGAACACCGATTCCACCTTGAACCGCCGGTAGTTGCTGTAGGCGATTCGCAGGCGGATCCGCTGCGGGCCGGACCGGAACGGCAGCGCATCGTCGGCGTAGGTGTAGACCGGAAACCAGTACTGGCCATCCACTGGTTTGCGGATAGTCGTGAAGCGCGGAAACAGGTTTTCGCTTTTCGTGCTGACGATCTGCGGCTCGGCCTGGCCTTCCATGCGGACAATATTGTAGCCCTCCTTATCTACCCAGAGCAGGCCGTCGAAATAGCGCTGGCTTCCCAGAATCTGCCGCGGCCGGACCTGCAACACCCAGCAGG
>JAGWQP010000054.1 GCA_028876805.1 Acidobacteriota bacterium
GCTCTCTTGTGGAAGTCGTGTATCTTGAGCGAGCCACGAAGCTCGCTCACACAAAACCGTCATCGAAAAGTTCGTGGCCGTGGTCCGTAGCAAAAATGACTCGCCAACGTTGGGGTTGCGCTCCTACACTTCGATCGCGCGGGCCTTCTGGGGCTAATACAAGCCCTCTACACTGCGAACAAAGAAAGCCAAACTTTCTTGCATCCCGCTTGGGCTTGGGACGCGATCAGCTCCAACCCTTCAAAGCACGTATTTCCCATTGGATATGTCATGGCCGCCGGCGGCGCGGGCCTCGCGCATGTCTATTCGATTAGGATCAGACCGGGAGGGAGTGAATCGTCGTATAGACTGGCCCGGTCGGATCGTCCGATCGGAACGAACCCTTTGATTTTTGCGGTCTGCGGCGCAGGCACGCCGGATTTCTCCAGCTTGCTGGCAATCAGGCCGCGCACAGGCATGGGTAGATCCAGGCTCCGATCGTCGACGACGCGCGCGGCCCGGAGGAACAGAATCTGCAAGTCGAGCAACTCGGGCGTAGTCCAATCGAAGCGCTGGAAAGCCTGATAAGCGTGTTCGACGAGATCGGGCGAGACGACAGTCTCCGGCCCTGCGTAGAGCGGAGTTCGGTTAAGCAGATGCCCGAGCGCCGCAAGATAAGGAGCGCAGTGCCGCTTGGCCCGTGCAAGCGTCACCGCGATATCGCAGAAGCAACGCACCAGTTCCGCCTTGGTGTCGTGGTGGATAAGTTCCAGGGATCCAGCCAGGCGCACGAGTTCGTCGGGCGCCTTTCCGCTCCGGATCCTGTCGATCTCTCCGGCCATAAGCCTGGTCTGGCGTTCGCGCGTGAGGCCGCCCGCCACCCGGCGCAGGAGGATGTATTCCTGGCTCTTGATGCGTCGACCGGGAAAACACGGGCCCTCATCGTGCACCCGCCACAGGGCATCGATACGAAGGTCGTCCCGGACAACGCCGAAGCCCGGGCGCAGCAGGAATCCAGCCAAGATGAGCCATGCCTCTTCGTGGTCCGCCGAACGTCGTCTGTCGTCCCGCCGCTCCTCGAGCGCAGACCAAAGGGCGCGCAGCAGGGGCCCGTTCCATTCACTTCTTGCGGACGCAAGGATGCGCTCCATATCCTTGAGGATCGTGGCAGCAGTAATCTTGTTCTTTTTGCTGTTTTTGGCAGGCTGGGTGAACCTTATCCCGATCTGCCTGCGGGCCGTTTCCAGCGCGTCCGCTGAGGCGTTCGGTTCAATCGGAGCGTTTGCTTCCCGCGCCCGCCCCGCACTGCCCGCGACGCCTTGGACGTGCTCGCGCATGTTGAATTCCAGCGGCCAGGACTGCTGGACGGCTGGGTCGGCGCTGACGCACGAGATGTGGAGCAGCCCCAGTGCGTTCATCCGCGCCGTCAGACCGATGGGCAACATCCCGCCCGCTTCCGGGCCGGATGGCTCAGCCGTCCTGACGATGGTCTGGAGCGGGGGCAACGCGTGAAATTCGTCTTCGGACCAGGAAATGATGTCTCCGGCCCGGCTGTCGCTCTTCCGGGTTGAGGAATAAGCCTGGAAGCGCACCAGCTGATCGGTGCGGAGCTTAAATCCAAGATCAGCGATCTCGAAAAGCTGCGACGGCGCTGCACCCTGAGGAAGAACGCATACGAGGGGCGGACGCACAGTCCGGCGATCCGCTGCCTGTATCCCCTCCACTTCGAGAAAGATCGCAGCGGCGGCCCCAGCGGCGATGCGACCGGAACGGCGGTGGAGAAGGGCACCATATCGCGCGGCTCCGCGCGCCACCGCCAAATCCGGCTCCTCGTTCTCCAGAACCTGCGGTACGAAGCCGTCCTGCCAGCCTCCGATCTGCTCGCGGAGTCTTTGGCGCAGGAGCGACGGTCGGACAGATCCGCCGTTGAACAGGACGGCATCAATGCGCGGGCGACCGTTGAGGAACTCGGCAAGGTGTCGGGTGATCGCGCTGTCGGAAGGATAAGGAAGCCCCCATTCCCTCAGTGCCGTGTGCGTCCGGTACGGCCGCGCCGCCGCGTCGCAGAAGGGAAAAAATCCGTCCAGCAATAGGCTCTCGATTTCCGCC
>JAGWQP010000618.1 GCA_028876805.1 Acidobacteriota bacterium
ATCGAAGACCCCGATGTGCTCGTGGAACCGTGGGTGATGGAGCCGCGAACACTGCGGCTCAACCGAGCTGCCGACGCCGGACTTGTGGCGGAGCGTGCGTATTGCGAAGTCTACGAACAGGGTCACTTCGAGACGCAGATGAGACATTAAGCGTTCTTTAGGAAGGAAAACTTCAGCCCGTTTCGGAGTTATTCCGGAACGGGCTGTTTACGCGAGACAGAGAGGAATTACGATCCGCAGAGGACGCCGGGTGAGTGACGCGCTACTCGTACGGTCGTCCGCGGCGCGCCTATGGTCACCATCGATGAGGGCCTGGGCGCCTGCTCATCGAACTTAATGAGAATCTGTCGGACGATTCGGTGTGCTTCTCGCTCCTTTGCATCGGCTATTCGTTCATTCTGACCGACGCGGACGATGTTCCCGCATTCGTCCAAAGTTTCCTCCCGGAAGTCCAAGCACCGGTTGTACAAACGGAAGGCTCTTCTTCGTTTGTTTGGAGAAACCGGCGAACGTGCTGTTGGGCTCAGTCGTGTTGATGTCTCGAATGGGCAGTGTCCGCGTCACGACGGCCGGCGGGCCGATGTGGTCGCAAGCCCCGCACAATAAGCTGCAAGCCTTGCTGGAACTGCTGGTCGAAATCGAACATCTCCTCGCCGGCTGCGAGCGTCAGGGGAAATTCTTCAGCTGGGATCATTCTGGCTGCCCGTCTCTTTAAGTCGTACCTCGGGTCACGCTTGCCCGGCCGCGGGTAAACCGCCTGCTCCTCGATCGTGAAGCCGACCGCGTAACAGTAGATGGTGCGGTAGGCGCAGATCGCGTCGCGGACCATGAATCCCCCTTCCACCAACCTGCGCAACGCCGCTTCGATCGGCAGGTAAAGCTCGCTGTTGGTCAGGTAGGTACCGCTGAACATCTTCGCGCCATCGCGGTGACGCAGCAGCATTCGCCGGATACCGTGACCCAGGTGCAGGGCCCAGTCCGGCCAATGCCCCCGTCGCCCCGGCAGCATTTCTTCGAGGGCCTCGGTGAGCACGCAGGTCGCCATCTCGTCCAGCAGCTCCTGCTTGTTCTTGAAATGCCAATAAAGCGCAGGGGCCTGCACATTTAGTTCCGCGGCCAGCTTTCGGAGCGTGAGCCCGTCCAGACCCACCTTGTCCAGCAGGCGCAAGGCCGCCCGCACCACCTTTTCCCGAGTCAGAGCCGCAGGCATCTTGACAGATTAACACTGTTAAGGTAACTTGGCATACGTACCTTAACATCGTTAATGAAAAGGAGTACAAGCCATGAGCCTCGATCATCTCACCATTGCGTCTGTCGGACTGGGCCGCATGGGCGCCGGAATCGCCCGCAACCTCCAAGCTTCCGGCTGCCGCTGCGTCGTTTACAACCGCACACCCGCCAGGATGGACCCGTTTGTGGCCGGCGGTGCCCAGCCCGCGCGGACCGCCCGCGAAGCCGTGGCCGGAGCCGATTTTGTGGTCACCTCGCTCATGGATGACCAATCCGTGCTCGACGTACTGTCGGGCGAAGATGGCATCCTGGCCGGATTGCGCCGCGACGCCGTCCACATCGGCACCTCTACCATCTCCCCGGGCTGCAGCACGCGGTGCGCCCGGCTGCACTACCAGCATGGAAGCCACTACCTCGCCGCTCCGGTCTTCGGCCGCCCCGAGGCCGCGGCCGCGGGAAAGCTGCTCACCTTCGTTTCCGGAGAGCCAGAGATCATCGAACGTGCCCGGCCGGTGTTGGCTGCCTACACGCAAAGAGCCGTAGCGTTGTGTGAAGACCCGGCGGCCGCCGCCAGCTTGAAGCTGGCCGGGAATTTCTTCGGCGCGTGCCTCCTGGAAGTCCTCGGACAAGCATTCGCGCTGGCCGAAAGACGCTGCGTTCTCCTCCCCTTGGCCAACCTGCTGAAAGAGTTTCTGCCGCCAATGTCGGAATACGTCGACCGCATCGCCAACCGAAACTACGAACAGCCTGGCTTTACCCTCGATGCAGGACTGAAAGACGTCCAGTTGATCTTGGAAGCGGCCGGCGAAGTACATGTGCCGCTTCCGTTCGCCAGCGTCGTCCGAGATAAGTGCCTGGCCGCGCAGGCTCAAGGCTTGAGCCAGCAGGATTGGTGCTCCTTTACCGAGATTGCCTGGTTGAACGCTGGCCTGCCCCGCAAGATCGCGAACTAGGCCGCAAGCCGATGAGGGACCCGGGTCGACAACACCAACCGCAAGCCTGGAGGGGATGGGTCCGGTTCTTTACCAAAGCTCTCGTCGGCCTCGCGCTTCTGATACCTTTGTTCGTTTATCCTTCCACGCGCCTGCCCACGTGAACCGTCCGTCCGCTGGGACGATTTCGGTCGACGTTCCATTCCGGTTTGCGTGAGCCTTCATCGATTACATGACGCTCGGCCTCACGCTTTAAGTCGCATTCGCTAGCCACGATCTCGTGGGCTTGATCGACACGCGCACCAGCCGCGGCATCGGCGCCGTCGGGCAGCTTCGGCGCGTTCACGGGTTGCAATAATGGCTTGCGGGGGCGAACCCGAATATTGCCAGGCCGACCCGGAGTCCGGCCTGGTCTTATCAGGACCTCCGGGCACCAGTGAGGTAGTCGTGGTCGATCCGGTGAAACGCGCCGCCATCCGGCGCTACAGATTATATCCGGCCAACGCCGCACCGGCCTAGCGTTCGACGCCGGCCATCACCTGCTGTTCTCTGCCACCAGCAACCGGAAGCTGGTGGTTCTTAATTCGGACACCGGCGAGTTCCTCGCGGCCCTTCGGATCGGCTGGAGCGTCGACGGCCCGCCTACGATTCAGAGCTGCGGCGCGTCTAACCGCCAACGGCTTGGGCGGCATGACTATGATCCGGCACTCCCCGGACCGCTATCATGTGCGCGAAGACGCGGCCACCCGTTTCGGCGGACATTCGCTGGTCGTCGATTCGTTCATACATCGCATCTACATCGCGTACTTCGGATCGGTCGCCGTCTACGAGGCCGTTCCTGGTGAATAACGCTCTCGCCAGAGGCCGTAGGGGCAAATCCAGCTTGGTCGGTTAACGCCTGACGCGATTCCCACCGTAGCTCGTCATGGCGCCAAGGGGCAGCCTGTTTGTGCATATATCGAGAACTCCGCACGGGCCCACCGATTCCAGTTGCGATCCCAACTTTGGCGGTCCATATCCAACACCGTAGATATGTGAACCCCAGCAGACAACAGGATAGGCTGGCGGCCGACCAGTGT
This sequence comes from Acidobacteriota bacterium, assembly GCA_028876805.1. GTDB lineage: Bacteria > Acidobacteriota > Terriglobia > Bryobacterales > Bryobacteraceae > PSRJ01. Next base: position 3,242 of record JAGWQP010000618.1, read on the forward strand.
CTCGCCGTATCGCGCAACACCGTCAAACGCAGTAGAATGTCCTGTGATCGAGAGATCCCGATGACCTGCCGCCATTTGTCCATTTTGCTGCCAGCCGCGCAGACCCTGGTTTGGGCGGCTCCTGTTTACGCGCAAGCATTTTCGGGGGACACCCCAGTCGCCAATAAGATCGCAACCGACGGTAAAAGGTGGAGCGCAGCGCGCACGCCCGATGGGCAACCGGATCTCCAAGGCGTTTGGGACGCGGCCAGTATGACGCCGCTGGAGCGTCCCCTAGAGCTGGGCAACAAAGAATTCTACACACCGCAAGAGATGGCGGCGTATGAAAAGAAACGAGCCCAGGACCTGAATCGCGACCGGCGCGACGGTTCGGCTGACGCCGATCTCGGCCGTGCTTACAACGAGGCTTGGTTTGATCGCGGCGCTCATTTGGCCAGCGACAGGCGTACGTCGCGACTCATCGACCCTCCCAATGGCAGATTCCCCGTCATGACACCCACCGCGGTAACAAAGTACGGCGACGTGCACTCGTGGCTGGCCCAGCACGCCAATGACGGTCCCGAAACACGCCCGCTGCCCGACCGGTGCCTCATATTTTCGCAATCCGGCCCGCCGTTCCTCCCTGGGAATTACAACAACTACTATCAAATCGTCCAGTCTGGGGGGATGGTAGCCATTCTTTCGGAGATGGGACACCAAGCGCGTATAATTCCGCTGGTGAAAGGACCGGTGAGTCAGCCGCGCCTGCCTCGGATCGTCAGGCAATGGGCCGGCAATTCGGTGGGCCACTGGGAGGGCGAAACTCTGGTGATTGAAACCACCAATTTTCGTGCGAGCGACCAGAGCCGCTTTGGGGTTCAATATGACGGGATGAGCGATGAGAACCTGCGGGTCATCGAACGCTTGACACGCACGGGTCCCAAAACTCTTACCTATCGTGCCACCGTTATTGACCCTACCGTGTATGTGCAGCGCTGGACGGTGGAGTTCCCTATGGAGCGGACGGCGAACCCGCTGCTTGAATACGCGTGTCACGAAGGCAATTACGCGATGGCGGGGATCCTGTCCGGGGCTCGCGCGCAGGAGAAGGGCGCCGGGGAAAAGACCGCGCTTCCAAAGAAATAGAACGCACAGCCATTTCGTGCTACGTGCCCAACACCCGATCCACTTGTACAAAACATAGACGCTCAACTGAGCTTGCAGCTCGACTCGACGGCTCCGACTGTTTGGCGGTCGACCGTGCCGTCGTCCCAAAACTGTGGCCCAATCAACGCCTACCGTGAGAGTTGACGTCTACGAGATGGGATGCTGGCCTTCCCCAAACCGCGATTCCGCTCGTCGCAGCCTGTCCAGCGCCTGGCTTAGCTGCCGGGCGCGGACGGAGCATAGCCGATATTCATCGGCGCTGCCAGGATGAAAAGCGGCTGCGAAAATAGACGCGAACCGCGGCAAGCAGTGCGAGGACGGTACCACATTCTCCCTGAAGACTGAGCCCAAAAGTGGATGGTTGGTAACTAAAACTCTCGTGGGGGTTGCCCATCTTGCGCCTCATCCTGTAGTCGGAGGTCAGGGCTATGCCTGTGTGAGGTTCACGATGAAAAGCCGGCCTAAACTTACCCTAGAGTAACTTGGTGTGCGGAAGTAAATGGGCTACTCGACGTGGCGCCTCCCCTAGGTGGATGGCTCCGCTCGCTGACAGGCGACTAAAAATCGCAGGCTTGTTCGAGTTCAAATAGGGTTTGCCCGAACCAGGACTCGATGGTCTGTCTTATCGATCCTGGTTGGAACCCCGGCGTGCAAAGTAGCCTGTGCTCCTCGAATGCCCTCAAAATGATTGTGCGTTATCTCGCTGCTCCGGTTGGACCACGGGCGCACCTCTTCTATGGTCTCGAACGCGACTGGGGCTCGCCCGCATAGCGGGGCCATTGCCAAAGCCGTTGTAAAGTTTGCGAAGGCGGGACGAGCCCGGTGGCAAAAACTGCTGTATCCGCGTTCGGGTAGGTGTCAGTATATGCATGCAGCAAGTCCACAAGATTTTGTCCGGCGAGCATCCACTCGGTGGCGGCGACAGTGAGAACCGAGTCGTCGATAGTCGATTCGACGCCAGTCGATAAAGGTAGACTACCTGGGCCCTTTGTTTTCGTGCCCGCTCCTTCAGGGACAGAACCGATAACGTCTCTGACGATCGCGCGGGCATCCAACTGCCTCTACCCGCCTTAACAGTCGCTACAGCCGCTTCAAT
>JAGWQP010000619.1 GCA_028876805.1 Acidobacteriota bacterium
CCGCGCTCGGCGGCGTACCCGCGGAAGAGGATATCAATATCGTATAGGATTTCGACGTGATCGCAGACGAAGCCGATCGGATCGACCACCACCTCGCGCACGCCTTCTTGGGCGTACCGGTCGAGCATGGATTCCACCGTCGGGCCCAGCCACTTGTCCCCCGTCATCCCCTGACTTTGGTAGGCGAAGTCCCAATTCACAAGCTCGAGCCGATTCGCCACGGCTGCCGCGGTGCCACGCGCCTCGCGATCGTACGGGTCGCCATTGGCCAGCGCCTTCTCCGGCAGCGAATGCGCCGTGAAAAGCACTCGCGGAGCAGGTCTCCGGCCTGCCAACCAGGCGAGCTTTTCTGCAAACGCCTCAATCAGCCGCGGCTCATCGTGAAACGTCTTCGCCCAGACGATCTCGGCCGCGAGCCCCGCCGCGCGCGCGGCCTCCTCGGTGCGCTTGATGTACAACCCGACGCTCAGTTCCGAGTATTGCGGCGCCAGGCAAATAGCCGCCAGACGCTCGACCCCCGAGTCCCGCACCTGCGGCATGACCTCGGCGATGAATGGGTGCCAGTTCCGCATGCCGAAAAAAACCGGCGTACCCATGGCGGAGGCGAGCCCTGCGGCCTGCCGGCGCGTCCAGGAAAGCAGAGGCGAGCCGCCGCCGATTTCGGCGTAGCGGTGGCGTACTTCTTCGACCACCTTCGGCGAACCCGGGCGGCCGCCGCGCACATGGTCCAGGTATTTTTCGACGTCCTCGACCCGTTCCGGCGCCCCGTGCGCCAACAGCAGGACCCCCCCCTTCATGGATGAAATTCGCGGACCATCTCGACCACGGCCTTCACGTGTTCCACCGGTGTTTCCGGCAGTATTCCGTGACCGAGGTTGAAGATGTGGCCGGGGCGCGCGCCGGTGCGCTTGAGCAGCTCATGCACTTTGGCGCGCAATTCGGGCAGGGGTGCAAACAGCGCCACCGGATCGAGATTGCCCTGGATCGCCGAGCGGTAGCTGATGTCCATCCAGGCTTGGTCGATATTGATCCGCCAGTCGACACCCATCACATCGCCACCGGCCGCGTGCAGCTCTTTGAAGAATCCCGAAGCGCCGGTGCCGAAGTGGATCACGGGGGCGCCGGTCGAGCGGATGCGCTCGATCAACGCCCGCGAGTATGGTGCGGCAAACCGGACGTAGTCGTCCGACCCCAGCGCCCCCACCCAGCTGTCGAACACCTGAATCGCCCGGGCCCCCGCAGTCACCTGCAAGTGGGCAAACGGCGCCAGCACGTCTACGATTTTTCCCATCAGGCGCCGCCACAGGGTCTCGTCGCTATACATCAACTTCTTGGTACGGATGAAGTTGCGCGACGCACCGGCTTCAATCATGTAACTCGCCATGGTGAAGGGCGCGCCCACAAATCCGATCACCGGCACCTTGCCTGCCAGCGCCCGCACCGCCACTTGAATGGCCTGGCCGACGTAGCCCAGATCGTCCGTGTTCGCGGTGGAGAGTGAGTCAACGTCGTCGGACGTGCGCACTGGATTGTCGATAACCGGCCCTTCCCCGGCTGCATACCGCAGCTTCAATCCCATCGGCACGACGGGGAGCAGCAGGTCGGCAAAGATGATGGCGGCATCTACGTCCAGCAATTCCACGGGCTGTAACGTGACCGTTGCCGCCAGGTCCGGACGTTTGCACATCTCCAGGATGGTGTGCTTTTCCCGGATCTGCCGATACTGCCTCAAATAGCGGCCCGCCTGCCGCATGAACCACACCGGCCGTACATCGGTCGGCCGGCGTCGGCAGGCGTCTAAGAATCGGCTGGTCATCGGGGCCACGCGCATGGGCTTGTTCAACTAGAACAAAACTATCACAAACTGTTTGATTTTAGGGCTGTTTTTCGGCTGGCCCCCGAGATTTTTTCGCCCGCTTGAGCAGAATTTCGACGCGGCGGTCGGCATCCGGGTAGCGATCCTGCTCGAAATTGAGCTCGGGGACATGCCGGAGGTTCAACCGGGAACTCAGCTCGTGACGCAAATAATGCCGAGCGTGTTCCAGTGCGGCGAGGGCCGTCTTTTGCCGAGGCTCATCGCCCCCCAGGTGGACCTTGATGTGCGCATAGCGCCCGTCCGGCGTAACACGGACCTCGGTCACGGTGACATCCAACAGCCGGGGGTCATCCAGTTCAAAGCCGATGAGCTCGGCCAATTCCTCCCGAACCGCCTCCGACACTCGCAATGTCCTTCGCTCGTGCATAACCCGGTGGGCGGGACCCGGTGGTCCGCCCTCTGGGCCCAGACCCCCGGAGGCTGCCCCCTAGCTCAGCCACTCCACGTTCGCATCGGCGAGAGCGGCGCCCAGCAGCGCGACTGCCTCGTCCTCGACCGACCGCAGCACCTTTTCCGCAAAATCATGGCTTGGGGAGACTGTGACCGCCGCGATGGTGGCCCGCTGCCATAGATCCTGACCGTCGATCTCCGCCACCGCCACGTTGAACTTGTGCCGCAGCCGTTGCTTGAGGCTTTCGACCACGTGCCTTTTATCTTTGAGCGAGTGCGAGTGCTCCAGCCGCAATTCCAGCGTCAAAACGCCGACCGTCGCCATACCCGATCAGGCGAAGACTTCGGTGGCAACGCGTTCGGTGACGAATGCCTCGACGATGTCCCCTTGTTTGACGTCGCCGAAGTTCTGCAGGGTGACACCGCATTCCATGCCGCTTTTCACCTCGCTCACATCGTCCTTAAAGCGCCGTAAGGAAGCTACCTTGCCCGTGTACACCACCACGTTGTCCCGCAGCAAGCGCACCTCGGAATCGCGCGTCAGCACGCCATCCTGCACGATGCATCCTGCCACGTTGCCGACCTTGGAGATGCGGAATGTGTCGCGCACCTCGGCCCGGCCTTTGTACACTTCCTTGAACACCGGCTCGAGCAGGCCGCTCATCGCTTTCTTGATCTCGTCGGTGAGGTTGTAAATGATGGTGTGCAGGCGAATGTCCACTTTTTCTTGCTCTGCCAGCGCCGAGGCGTTGCGCTCCGGCCGCACGTTGAACCCGATGATGATGGCGTTCGACGTGGAAGCCAGCAGTACATCCGATTCGTTGATCGCGCCTACGGCGGCACGCAGGACGCGCACCTTGATCTTCTCGTTCGAGAGCTTCTGCAGCGTTTCCGTCAGCACCTCGGCCGAACCGCCCACGTCGGTCTTGATGATGATCGGCAGTTCCTTGACTTCGCCCGCCTCCATCTGCTGGTGCAACTGTTCAAGCGTAATCCGGCTCGATTTCGCCAGCGTTGCCTCCCGCGCCTTCTGATCACGGAAATTGACGATCTGCTTGGCCTTGGCCGTGTCGGTGACTACCTGGAAGTCGTCGCCCACTTCGGGTAGCGCGTCCAGTCCCAGCACCTCAACCGGCATGGAAGGCTCCGCGTGACGGACCTGGAGGCCGCGGTCGTTCTGCATGGCGCGAACTTTGCCGAATACCGCACCGCAAATGAAAAAGTCTCCGACATTGAGTGTCCCGTTGCGGACCAACACGGTTGCCACCGGACCGCGGCCGCGATCGAGCTGCGCTTCGATGACGGTGCCCATGGCTGGCCGGCTCGGGTTGGCCTTCAGGTCCTGCAGGTCGGCCACCAGCAGGATCATTTCCAGCAGCAGGTCCAGGTTCTGATGAGTCCGGGCGGAAACCGGCACCATCACCGTGTCGCCCCCCCAATCTTCGGCGAGCAGCCCGCGGTCTGCGAGCTGCTGTTTGACCCGCTCGGGCTGAGCGTCCGGCTTGTCGATTTTGTTGATCGCCACCAGAATCGGAACTTTGGCTGCGCGCGCGTGATCGATGGCTTCGAGCGTCTGCGGCATGACGCCGTCATCGGCCGCCACCACCAGCACCACCACATCGGTCACTTTCGCACCCCGCGCCCGCATGCGGGTGAATGCTTCGTGGCCCGGCGTGTCAATAAACACGATCTTGCGCCCGTTGAGCTCCACCTGATACGCGCCGATGTGCTGCGTGATGCCGCCGGCTTCCCGCGCCGCCACGTTGGCCTCGCGGATGCCGTCGAGCAGCGAGGTCTTGCCGTGATCGACGTGCCCCATGATGGTCACCACCGGCGGACGTTTCTGGACGGCCTTCAGATCCTCAGCTTCCTCCACCGCCTGCATCGCCTCTTCTTCGTAGGTGACCGTGGAGGTGGAAGCACCGAATTCGCGCGCGAGATCCGTAGCCAGCTGCGAGTCAAGCGTCTGGTTGATAGTGGCGAACACGCCTTTGTCGAGCAGCTTCTTGATCACCAAGTTGGCCTTCACATCCAGTTTTTCGGAGAGCTCTTTGACCGTAATCCCTTCCGAAATGGTGATCTCGCGGTTGATGGGCGGCGGGCCGGTCTCTACGGGGCGGCGCGCCGCCGGCCGCAGGATCTTCTCTTCTTCAATGCGTTCGCGAACTTGGCGTGCCGCGCGCTTATCGCCAGCTCGTCCGCGCGGCTGTTCGACTGGCGGGGGCGCCAAGCCAGGTTCGAGACGAGGACGCGAAGTGGGATGCTGCGGGCGAGGCCCACCCGGCCGCGTGGGAACTCCCGGACGCGCGCCGGTTCGCGCCACCAGGGGCTGCCCGGGGCGGATCGGCCCCCGGTAGATCGGTTGTCCTGGCACGGGGGCGCTGGCGGCTTTCGGCACGCCGGGGCGCGGAGCGGCCGGAGCGGCCGGCCGCGGCACTCCCAGCTTCGCCACCAGATCCGGTCGCGGCGGAACCACCGGCCGAACCGCCGGCTGACCGGCCAGAGGACGTAGCGCCCCGCCCGCCGGAACTGCCGGGCTTGCCGCTACCGGAGCACCGGAAACCGGCGGTGGCGCCGGGTGAATCGCCTCACCGGTTCGCGGGCGCGGAGGCAATGCCGCCCGCTGCGGAACACTCGGCGCGATGGGGGCCGCCGGCCGCAGTGTTTCGGCCGGTGTCGACGGAAATGGCTGGCGCGGGCCGGAGAGAATTTGGCCGGGTTTCGGCGACGACGCAGCCGGCCCCGGCAAAGGCTTGGCCGCGGGCGGCGCGGGCCGGCCGGGCGTGAACACCACCGCGGGCGGGGCCTGCCCCGGCGTGCCGAGCGGCGGATGCACGGGACGGCCCGTCGCCAGCGGCGGCCGCACCGGCGCCGCCGGGCGCGCTTCCTCCGCGGCCACTCGGGGCTCTTGGCGTTCTTTCAGCGCTACCGGCGCTTCGGGCACGGTCTCGACCGCCGGTTTTCGCCCTCGCTCCACCACTTCCGGCGCGGGCTCAGGCGCCTGAGCAGGAGCGGGCGCCGGGGCCTCGGCCACAGGAGCCGTTACGCCGTACAACACTCGCAAGCGGATGGCGACGTCTTCATCGATGGAGCTGGAATGCGTCTTCTTTTCCGTGACGCCCAGTTCGGGGAGTCGCTCCAGAATTTCATGAGCTTTAACTTCCAGCTCCCGCGCCAGCTCATTGATGCGAATCTTCTTCATAGTTACGACAATCTGCGCATGCTCCGGGCCTGCTGTCCGCACTACGCGTCACCCTTGTCCGCAGTGCCCGGTGCGGGCTCGGGAACTTCCGCCCCACCTAGTTCCGAGTTGTGAGTGGGGGAACCCGCGCCTTCTATCCTACCAAACTGTTCCTCGGTCGCTTGTGTTTCCAGGCCTTCGGTCGGGCCCGCTGGTTCCTCGGAGGCGGCCTCGGGTTCCGGGACCGCTTCCATCGCGCCCTCTCGGGGGCGAGCGCTCTCGGCAGCGGGCTCCTCGAACTGGCTGTAATAGGCGTTCACGGCCTCCTGAATCCGTTCCACCATCTCGAGGCTCACATCCTGGATTTCCTCCAGCTGCTCCGGGGTCATGCTGCCCAGCTTCTCGATGGTGCCCACGCCGGCTTCGACCAGCTTCGTCACCACGCTTTCCCCCAGACCGTAGTCGATCAACACCGAGACCGGCGCCCCGGGAGCCACCAGCGCAGCCATCTGCGACTCCACCTCCTGCCGCTTCTCCTCCTCGCTCTTGATATCGATCTTCCAGCCCAGCAGCTTCGCCGCCAGCCGTACGTTCTGTCCCTTTTTGCCAATGGCAAGTGACAGCTGGGAGTCATCTACGATTACTTCCATGTGCTTCTCGAGCGGGTCGAGGATAGTGATGCGGCTGACCTTCGCCGGGCTGAGAGCGTGCGTAGCAAAGACCACGGGATCTTCGGAGTATTCGATGATGTCGATCTTCTCGCCGCGCAGCTCGCGGATGATCGACTGGACGCGCATGCCCTTCATGCCCACGCAGGCCCCCACGCTGTCCACGTCGCGATCGCGGCTTTGCACAGCGATTTTGGTGCGCTCACCGGCTTCCCGCGCGCAGCCCTTGATCTGCACGGTGCCATCGTAGATTTCCGGCACCTCCTGTTCGAACAGGCGCATCACCAGTTCCGGCGCCGCGCGCGATACCAGCACGCCCGGACCCTTGCTCGATTTGTCCACCAGGCGGATGACGCAGCGTACGCGGTCGCCCACCGAGTAGCTTTCCAGACGCGACTGTTCCTTTTTCGAGAGCTTAGCCTCGGTCTTGCCCAGATCAAGAACGTAATCCGGCCCTTCCACGCGTTTGATGGTGCAGTTGACGAGCTCGCCGGCGCGGCCCGAGTATTCCTGGTACACGGTTTCCCGCTCGGCCTCGCGTACCTTCTGAAAGATCACTTGCTTGGCGGTTTGAGCCGAGATGCGTCCCAACGCCTCGGTGTTTTTCTTGATGCGGACTTCCGAACCGATCTCCGCCGCCGGATCGATGCGACGGGCCTCGCCCAGCGTCATCTCGTGCACCGGGTCTTCTACCACCTCCACGGCTCTCTTCACCGCGTAAAGCTGAATGGCCCCGGTTTTCGGGTCCATGTCCGCGACGTAGTCTTCGTTGGTGCGGTAATGTTTCCGGGCAGCCACCAGCATGGCGTCCTTGACCGCATCCAGCACGATCTGCGGATCGATTCCTTTTTCCTTGCTGAGTATCTCGATGGACTGATAAATGGTTTCCAAGGTGTCCTCGTTTTCTGGCTGTTTGTGTCTCCCCGGCGGGTTACCAGTCGAACTTCAGGTTGGCCTTCTGGATCTGATCCAGCGGAAAGCGGAAGGTTTTCCCGGGTTGGACTTCGATGGCGGCCGCGCCCTCCGAGAACCCGGCGAGCGTGCCTTCCCAATGGCGGCGTCCCTCGATGGTGTCTCGCAGCGTGATCTTGACTTTCTTTCCCTGGAAGCGCAGATAGTCGGCCGGCTTCAGCAGCTTCCGCTCGACACCGGGAGAGCTGACTTCGAGCGTGTACCGGCCGCCCGGCACCACGTCTTCGACATCCAGGATCGTTCCGACCTGCTGCGACACCAGTTCGCAGTCGCCGTGCGTGATTCCGGCCGGCTTGTCGATCCAGATGCGGACCAATCTCTGGTTGGCGCCACCTTTGACTTCGACCTCGACCAGTTCCATGCCTTCCGACTCAGTCACGCGCAGCGCGATTTGCTCGATCTTGGAGACCACGCCTTCCTGCATCATCTCTCACAACCGTCAAACCCAACAAAAAAGTGGGCTTCCGCCCACTCGTCCGGCCCGACATTCAAGTTTCATTCTACCCTACAGGGCTACACTCTGGCTAGTCGAGCCGATTTGCCCGACGGGCGGGGTGATTTTGGGAGCCCAGAGAGAATCTACCTATTGTCCATAGAAAATAAGGACATTGCTTGGAGGGCGGTTTGATTTGACTCTCACTAAAGTTCGCCATGGTTCATCTGTTTGCGGTCGCGATGGTGCTCTTGGGCCAGCAGCTCGATACCTCCATTTTCGGCACCGTGCGTGACGACACCGGCGCGCCCTTGCCCGGAACGGCTGTATCCATTCAGAACGACGAGACCGGCCCGGAACGCAAGCTTGCGACCGACGGAAACGGCCGCTACTCGGCTCCCTCGGTCGGTGGTGTTTTCGGCGGCTTCATCGTCCCCGGCGCCGACGGCGGGCATCATCACATCCACGGCCACCACGTCGCGGCAGATTCAGTTTGGCCTGAAGCTGTTGTTGTGGTAGCGGGCTAGGAAACCTGCGGCGCCTCTGCCGCCTCAGGCTTCGCCTGCGCAGGCAGTATCTCACGCCCCAGCATGCGGCTGTGTCGGCGTCCCACGGCGTGGATGCACACGGCGAACACCGCGGGGCAGACCGCCAGCACGGCGTAGATGTTTCGGACCGGCAGGCTGGTCGACAGAATCAGGCCGCCCAAAATCGGCCCGGCCACCGAACCGATCTTCGCCACCGAGGTCGCCCAGCCCGCCCCGTTGCCGCGATACGCGCTCGGATAGAAGATTCCGCAGATGCTGTGCATGCCGAAATGGCCGCCGATCAGGAAGCCGCCGATCAGCGCGCTCAGCACCAGGAAGGCATCGTGGCCGATGGTCACCAGGCCGGCCACCAACAGCAGCACACCGGTCGCGAGCGGCATCGCGGTAATCGCAATCGCGCCCCGCTGATCGGTGAAGCGCATGAGCACCAGCCCGCCCGCCGCTCCCATCAGCGAGTTCATCGCCGCCGCCGCGGCCGCTTCGGTCCTGGTGAAGTTCAGGGCCTCAAACACCATCGGCGTCCAGTTCACAATGAAGAATACGGCCATGGAACTGAAGATGTAAGCCACCCAGACGAGCGGCGTAATGGAGCGCAATTCGCCCCGAAACAGTAGCGACGGCCTGAAATTCTTGGCGTGCCCCATCTCGTCACTCACCACAAAGGTGGTGCCGCCGGAAATCGCGCGGCCGCGAGCGATGCGTCGGATGACCGACCGGATGCGCTCCGGTTGCCGGTCCTTGCCGGCTAGAAAGCGAATCGATTCCGGGAGGATGAAGAAGAGAATCGCGGCGCTCGCCAGCGCTGCCGCGCCGCCGAAAATGAATACCGCGCGCCAACCGAACTGGGGAATCAGCCAGATCGCCACCGGCCCGCCCACGGCCGTGCCGAGCGAGTAGCCCATCATGATCACCGTCACAATGGTGGCGCGGTAGCGCCTGGGCGCGTACTCGATGTTCAGCGCCCAGACGAGCGGCAGCATGCCGCCGAGCGGAACTCCGTCGGCCAGGCGCAAAATCCACAGCGAACCGTAACTGTTTGCCAAGTAAAACCCTGAGGTCAAGCTGCCAAAAGCCGCCGTGGCCAGGATTATGGTGGGCCGCCGGCCGATGCGGTCGCCCACGTAGCCGAGAATCAATCCTCCGATCAGGGTGCCGAGGAGGCCCGCGCTGAAAATGTTGCCGGTCTCTACCTTGTCGAGGTGGAACTCGGAGGCGAAGTACGGCGACGCGAAGCTGATCAGGTTCGCGTCGAGCCCATCGAAGAAAGTGATGATCCAGGAAATCGCCGCCAGGCCCAGGAGAAACCGCCCCAGCCGTTGGTTCTCGATGATCTCGGAAACGTCGATTGCGGCCATCGGCTTGCCCCGCGTCTCAGTATAATCGAGGCCTGCGCCGTGTCGTTCCGCTCTCATGCCGAATTCGAAAAGCTTGCGGGCGATCCAAGAGACCGTCGGTCAGACGCTCGGTAGCGCGGCGGGTGCGGTCCGGCTGGCATCCCCACTGGCGAACTCGACCACTTCCGGGTCCGACCGCGCCAACAGCGCGCCCTCGAAGATCGATGGCTTTTCGGGTCGCGATGTCGATCGGCGAATAATAAGCCATTCACGAGATTTCCCGTCTGGCGCCTGATCCAACCCGGCGATCTGATCAAGTTGTCTGGGCCGGGGAGCAGGATTGGCTTTTCGGCCACGCCGTCTAGCAGCAGACCCAGCATTCGGGCTTGCTCGTCCTGCGCGAGCCATGAACTCGCGACGTCGCCCCCCCGATCCACGAACCACCGAACCTCCCCGACGACCACGATGCGCGCCCGCGCGGTCGCCTAATCGAAGGCCTGGTCACGATCGATTCGACCGATTATCGCCGCCGCGAGC
>JAGWQP010000620.1 GCA_028876805.1 Acidobacteriota bacterium
CCGAGAGAAACGAGACAACCGGGGCTGCCTTGGCACCGAGAGCGGCGCAGGCGGCGCCGAACAGGAACGCAAAAACAACGATCTCGAGCACGTCGTTGCGGGCCATCGCGTCGAAGATGCTGATGGGAAAAGTACGCTCGAGCAGATTGGCTACCACGGACTGATCTTTGGGAAGCGCGCCTTCAGCCGTCGAGAGAGCGATGGGCACACCGACGCCGGGTCGCACCAGGTTCACCGCGCCCAGGCCCAAAAAGAGCGCACAGGTGGTGACCGCTTCGAAATACACAAGGGCCTTTACGCCAATGCGGCCCATGCGTCTTAGGTCCCCGCCGCCAGCCATGCCCGAGACCAGTGTGGCGAAGATCAAGGGCGCAATGATGGAGCGGATGAGACGAAGAAAAATGCTGGCGACGAGGCCCAACCGGCCCGCCAAATCCGGTCGAGCGATACCGAGTCCCACTCCCGCGATCATGCCGAGGAAGATCCATGCCGTGAGCGAATGACGCTTCACCGCTCGCCCCATTTGAGCTTTTGGCGAAGGACGTCGAAGAACATCATGCGCGGCGGACGGACCAGGTGCAGCGCGAACGCCGAGCTGCGGCAGACGATGGTGTCGTTTTCCTGAATGGGGTTGCCGGTCTGTCCATCGATGGTCAAAAACACGCTCTCATCCGGTCCTCGCGAGATGACCCGAATGACGCTGGTTTCGGGCACCAGCACGGGCCGGTTGGTGAGCATGTGCGGGCAGATGGGCGTCATGCAAATCGTGGAGACTGTCGGGAAGATGATCGGGCCGCCGGCGGCCAACGAATAGGCGGTGGAGCCGGTAGGCGTGCAGATGATCAGGCCATCGGCTTTGTAGTCGGCCACAAACTGGTCGTCCACGAATGCCTCGAGATCGATCATGCGGGCAATCGAAGACTTGGTGAGGACGGCGTCGTTCAGCGCGTCGTAGGAGGCTATCACATTTTCTCCGCGCATGACTTCGGTGTTCAGAAGCTTCCTTCGACCGACGCGGTGCTCTCCACGCAGCGCGCGCTCCAAGTCGGGGAAGACTTCTTCCATGGTGATTGCGGTGAGAAAGCCAAGGCCGCCGAGATTGACAGGGAATAGAGGAATCTCCCGCTTGCCGATGGCGCGGGCGGCCGAGAGGAGCGTGCCATCGCCGCCCAGCACGATCACCAGGTCGCAACCTTCGGGCACATCTTCGCGAGCAACGCCGGCCACACTCGCATCGTAGGCGGCGGTTTCCTTGTCGCCGCGGACAACCAGGCCGCGCTGGCGGAGCCATTCGACGACTCCCGGCACAAGCTTCGTGGCCGCAGTGACTTCGGGCTTGGAGATGATCCCGACCGTCTTAATGATGGGCATAGAGGAGGAATTCCTTGTTTCCTTCAGCGCCGAGGATGGGGCTTTCCATGATGCTGCACCTAAACCCGAAGCCCCCTACGGCGCTGTTGACGCGTTCGCAAGCAGCCTGGTGGAGCCGCGGCTCACGAACAATGCCGCCCTTGCCGACTTGGCCCTTGCCGACCTCAAATTGCGGCTTGATCAGTATAACCATTCGCCCGCCGGGTTGGAGCAACACGACGATGGCCGGCAGAACTAGGGTGATCGAGATGAAGCTGACGTCGCAAGCGATCAGCGCGACGAGTTCGCCGATATGAGCGAACCGCAGTTCGCGCGCGTTGAGGCCCTCATGCACCACAACGCGCGGATCGGTGCGCAAAGACCAGGCGAGCTGGCCGCTTCCAACATCCACCGCGTGAACACGGGCCGCACCGGCCTGCAGCAGGCAGTCCGTAAAGCCGCCCGTCGACGCACCAATGTCAAGGCAGACCTGGCCCGCGACGTCGATCGCGAAGTGGCGAAGGGCGGCAGCGAGCTTGGGGCCGCTGCGGCTGACGTATGGCGGCCGCGCCCGCACCTCGACCTCAGCATCGTCGGCGACGCTCTGGCCGGGCTTGGCCGCCTTTTGCCCGTTGAGGATCACTTCACCCGCCATGATGAGCGCCTGCGCTTTCTCGCGCGATTCGGCCAGGCCGCGGTCCAACAGCAGGCGGTCGAGGCGCACCTTCATGATTTGCGTTGGACGATAAGGTCGGCAAGCTCGTGGAGGCCGGCGGAGCGCGACCCAAAAGGCTCGAGCACCAGGTGGGCGCGCCGACATTGCTCCTCCGCCATCCGACGCGATGTTCCCAGACCGTAGACCGCAGGAAAGGTGATCTTGCGCTTCTGTGCGTCCTTGCCGGCGGTCTTTCCCAAGGCCTCGGACGATTCCTCGACATCGAGGATGTCATCGACAATCTGGAACGCCAGACCGACATGCTCGCCGTAGCAGGAAAGCGCTTCGTACTGAGCCCGAGTAGCGCCGGCGCAAATGGCTCCCAGCCGCAGGCTGGCGCGCAGCAAGGCACCGGTCTTGGCACGATGGATGGTTTCGAGCAAGGATGCGTCCGGCGGCTTACCTTCGCCCTCGAGATCGGCTACCTGACCACCAATCATTCCGCCCGCCGTGCCGGCGGCGACGGTGAGTTCCTCGATCAGGCGCGTCTTAGGTTCGGCTGGTAGATCAAGCTGGGCCAGGACCTGGAAGGCGAGCGTGAGCAGCGCATCACCCGCCAGGATAGCCATCGCGTCACCAAAGACCTTGTGATTGGTGAGCTTGCCGCGACGGTAGTCGTCGTTGTCTAGAGCCGGAAGGTCGTCGTGAATCAGCGAGTACGTATGGATCAGCTCCAGCGAGCAGGCTACCGTAACCACTCCGGGTGGCGCGTCGCCGACTGCGTGTGCCGCTTCCAGGCACAGGATCGGCCGGATGCGTTTGCCGCCGGCGAACAAGCTGTAGCGCATGGCGCGGTGGATGGTTTCGGGGGGTGTGGTTTCAGCAGGTACAAGGCGATCGAGCTCCGCGTCCACCTGGTGCTGGTATTGGAGCAGGTTCATGGTTTCTCGGATTTTTCCGGACCGAATGGCTCTGGCTGAATCTTGCCTTCCTTGCGAATCAGGATTTCGACGCGAGTCTCGGCCTCTTCGAGCTTCTTGCGGCACGTGTCGCTGAGGCTGACGCCGCGTTCGAACAGTTCGAGCGATTTTTCCAGGGGAAGATCGCCCGCCTCCAGCTGTTTGACGACCTGCTCTAGTTCCGCAAGGGACGCTTCAAACGACTCCGTGGGCTTGGCACCCGGTGGCTTGTCCGCCATTCAGGTATTCTAACCGGTGGCATCCCCTTTCGGATTGCGACAACACGCGCCGGCGGCCCGCCGGGCAGGCGTGATATTTTGGTTTCGATGTCTGCTGGAAATCCCTTTGAGGATCCCTTGCGTTTTGAACGGCGCGTGCCCGAGTGCGCGCTCGTGATCTTCGGAGCCAACGGGGATCTCGCCAAGCGCAAGCTGCTACCGGCACTATACCGCCTGGCGTACGACCGGCGGCTTTCGGCGGGATTTGCCGTGGTGGGAATCTCGCGGACGCCGCTGAGCGATGAGCAGTTCCGCGCCAAGATGCAGGAGGCGGTTCGACGCTTTTCCGAGGACACCGAGTTTGCTCCGGACGTTTGGGAAACCTTTGCGAGAAGTCTGTTCTATGTGGCGGGCGACGTCGCCGACCTGGGATTGTATAGGGGCCTTGGCAAGAAACTGACCGAGATCGAGCAGACGCGTCAAACGGGCGGAAACGTGCTCTTTTACCTCTCGACCCAGCCCAGCCAGTACGCACCGGTCGCTCAAGGGCTTGGCTCAGCCACCTTGGGACAAAACCGGGGATGGCGGCGGTTGGTCGTGGAGAAGCCGTTTGGGCACGATTTGGCCAGCGCACGCACTCTGAGTGAGCAATTGCACACCGTCTTCAGCGAAAGCCAGGTCTATCGCATCGATCATTATCTCGGGAAGGAGACCGTGCAGAACATTCTGGCGTTCCGGTTTGGCAACGGAATTTTCGAACCGCTGTGGAACCGGCGGTACGTGAATCACGTGCAGATTACAGCCGCCGAATCGATCGGAGTGGAAGGACGGGGCTCGTACTACCAGGAAGCCGGGGCGCTGGCGGATATGATCCATAACCATCTGCTGCAGGTGATGGCGACGATTGCTATGGAACCGAGCGCCAGCTTTCGGGCCGACTCGGTACGCGACGAAAGGTCGAAGTTGTTGCGTTCGATCCGCCCCATCAAGCCCGACGAAGTACGCGAGAACGCGGTAGCGGGACAGTACGGGCCGTCGCGGGTCGGCGGAGCGGACGTTCCCGGCTTCCGGCAGGAACCGGGGGTCGACCCGCAGTCGGAGACGAATAGCTACGCGGCGGTCACTTTTTTCGTCGACAACTGGCGGTGGGCGGGCGTGCCGTTCTACCTTCGCTCCGGCAAACGGCTGCCGAAACGGGTGACCGAGATCGCCATCCAGTTCAATGCGGCTCCGCTGGCGATCTTCGACGGCGACACAGACAGCACCGGCCCGAACCTGCTCATCCTACGCATTCAACCGGAGGAGGGGATTTCGCTCCGGTTTTTGTCCAAACGTCCGGGAACGGGGATGACGCTGCGGCCCGTGTCGATGGATTTCAACTACGGATCGAGTTTTGGCGAGCGTTCCCCTTCGGCGTACGAAACCCTGCTACTCGATGCGTTGATCGGAGACGCCACGCTTTATACTCGGCAGGACATGGTGGAGGCGAGCTGGGCCGCGGTGGAGCCCATCCAGAACGTGTGGCGGGAGACAGGCCATGCCTTTCCGAACTACGCCGCCGGAACCTGGGGCCCAGCCGAATCCGATGCCATGTTGGTGCGGCGCGGGCATCGATGGAGGAAACCCTAATGAGCGCGGCCGTGTCGGCGGACTCGATTCTCAGGGAGATGACGGACCTGTGGGTGACCCTCGGCGCGCCAGGAAAAGCGGAAACCGGGATGGGCGTCCTGCGCGCCTGCTCCATGACGCTGATCGTGGTGACAGAGGAGGGCGAAGACCCCGCGGTGCTGGGGGAGACGATTGCGGCGCTGATGCCAGTGCACCCGGCGCGTGCCATCATCCTCCGCCTCGAAGGCGGACCAGGGCGGCAACTCGCCGCGAAGGTGGTGGCACAATGCTGGATGCCGTTCGGCCAAAGACGGCAGATCTGTGCGGAGCAAATTGAAATCACGGCGTCGGAGACGCTCTGGGAAGACGCCGTTTCGACCGCCGCAGCCATCGTCGCCCCCGATTTGCCCGTCATTGTATGGTGGCGAAGCCAGCGGGCCGATTTTGGGGTTCTGGGCGGGCTGGCGACAAAGGTGGTGGTGGACAGCGCCAGAGGGAGGGATGGCAAGCGTGCCCTGGGGCAACTCGCCGAGGCGATGAAGGGCGGCATCCGGCTGGCGGACCTTTCCTGGACGCGGTTGACACTTTGGCGGCAGATGCTGGCGCAGGTGTTCGAAAACCGGCACCTTTTGGAGCAGCTGCCGTCGATTTCCAAGGTCACGGTCGCCTTCGGCGGGGAGCGCCCACCCGCTTCGGCCTGGTACATGGGAGCGTGGTTGGCGAATGCGCTGGCCGACGCGGCGAGCCGCGTGTCGCTCGAGATGAAACCGGATGCAAGCGGGGTCGTTGGGCAGTTGACGCGAGTCGAGTTGGAGGGCGCCAGCCTACGGACCGAGTTGGCGCGGCGCGACGGGCGATTGGTGATCGCCGTGGGTACCTTGACACAGTGCACCAGCCTGCCGACGGCCAATGATTACCAGCTGATGCGCGAGGAACTGGGGATCGTGCGACAGGATGCCGTGTTCGAGCGAGCCTTGACGACAGCGGTACTGGGATGATTGCCCAGCGCCACAGTCTTCCCAACGCCGGCGCGGCAGCGGAAGCCTGCGCGCGGCGAGTGACGGGATTGCTGGAGACGGCTCTCGAAGGCGGGGAAATTGCCTCCTTCGCAGTGTCCGGAGGCAGCACACCGAGGCTGCTGTTCGAGAAATTGGTGACGCTCCGGTTTGATTGGAGCCGCGTGCATCTGTTCTGGGTAGACGAACGCTGTGTGCCGCCTTCCGATCCTGCCAGCAATTACAGGCTGGCCAAGGATTGGCTGATTCCCGGCGCGCGAATTCCGGAACGTAACGTTCATCGAATCGCCGGGGAGATCGCGCCAAAAGAAGCCGCCCATCTTTACGCAGAGCAGATCCGCCGGTTTTTCAGTCTGGAGCCGGACGAGATGCCGCGTTTCGACGTGGTGCAGTGTGGAATGGGTGCGGATGCTCACACGGCCAGCTTGTTCCCGGGAGAGCCGCTCCTCGACGATCGCGCGGGCATTGCGGCGGCCGTGTTCGCGCCACAATTCCGCCAGTGGCGGGTCACCTTGTTGCCGGGGCCGCTACTCGCAGCACGCCATGTGGTTTACCTGGTGGCGGGAGCCGACAAGGCCGAAGCCGTGCGGGCCGTGTTTCAAGCGCCGACCGAGGCGAAAAAGTATCCCGCCCAACTGATCGACCGGA
>JAGWQP010000055.1 GCA_028876805.1 Acidobacteriota bacterium
CAATATCCAGGACTTCGGCCACTATGCGGAAGTCGATCTGGACATGGGTGCGGATGGCGAAGCCACTCTCCCAGCCCTGACCGAGGCCGCGAAGAAACTGCTGACCGCCGACCGGCGACGGACCCTCGAGGACCGCGGCGCTAAGCTCACCGCCGCACACAAGCAGGCGCGCAACCAGGCCGTCGAACTTGCGCAATACGGATGGGATGCCAGCCCCATCGCCCTGAACCGACTCTCGGCTGAACTATGGCCCCTGATCAAAAACGAGGACTGGTCGCTGGTCTCCTGGCAGGGCTTCATCAGCGGCTGGCCGGGCCGCCTCTGGAATTTCGACAAACACTATCAGTACATCGGCGGGCAAGGCGGCGGCGGAATCGGCTACAATGCCCCGGCTTCGGTGGGCGCGGCGCTCGCCAACAAGAAACACGGCCGCCTGTCGATCAACATCCAGACCGACGGCGATATGAACTACGCGCCCGGCATTCTTTGGACGGCCGCGCACCACAAGATTCCGCTGTTGACCATCATGCACAACAATCGCGGCTATCATGCCGAGGTCATGATATTGCAAAATCGGGCGAGCGAGCGCAACCGCGGGCAGGATCGTACTACCATCGGCACCAAGCTCTGGGAACCCAACATCAATTACGCCAAGATGGCCGAGACCTACGGCATGTACGGCGAAGGCCCGATCACCGAACCCATGCAACTGGCGGCTGCCTTCAAGCGCGGCATTGAACGGATCAAGAGGGGAGAACCGGCCCTGATCGACGTAGTCACCCAGCCCCGTTAAACGTCGTGGGGCCG
The DNA here is from genome assembly GCA_028876805.1 of Acidobacteriota bacterium. Taxonomy (GTDB): domain Bacteria; phylum Acidobacteriota; class Terriglobia; order Bryobacterales; family Bryobacteraceae; genus PSRJ01. The sequence goes on from JAGWQP010000055.1 coordinate 808, forward strand.
GGCAACTAATTTTGGGTGGCCGCGGTTCCGCCCCTGCTCTTTCGCTCGCGCGTTCGAACCCTGGAGCCACTACAGTACTTCTGTACGCCAGTGGTTCTGGCAGTAGCAACCACCGCGCGTTTCAGGTTGTGGCGAAGGAGTTCCCGCGTAACTACTTCCGCAATTGCGGATTCAAGACTGTGAACCTGCGTTGGCTGAAGGATTTCAGGTTCCAGGAAAAATACGCGCTCGAGCTCTCCGCTGAAATGTTCAACTTGTTCTATTTCGCCAACGTGATCATCGGACCGGCGGGCATCAACAACCTGATCACAAATCTACGGCCTGGGAATCGACCGGAAGCCCCGCCCCGCGGCGTACCGTCGCCAATGGCGCGACATTTATGCGCCTGAAGCTTCCCAACGGCGATACGACACGAACAATTTCCGGATTGGGACTCCTCTCCAGTCTCAGTTCGGCGTAAGTTTCTTGTTCTGAACCGCGCCCGCCCGGCGCTTTAGTTCAAGAAGAACCGCAGGCCTCCAAATGCTCCCGCGAAGGTTCCGCGCAGATAGTAGTCGGCCTGCGGGGACGTGCGGAAGTGGAAGGCCTTCCCGCCCACTCGCAGTTCGAGCTTACCGAAGCGGAACGCCATATCCGCGTCGGCATCCCAGATGGTCCAATGATGCGGAATCGCGAATCCCGAGGCGTCGGCTTCGAGCCGTATATGCCGCGTTACATAATAGGACGGCCCTAACCCCAAGCTCGGCGCATACAACGTCTTGTGACCGCTCGCGGTATTCGGGCCATTGGCCTTAAGCGGTGCGTCGAACCGGGTACTCATCTCCGTGTACTGGAATTGCCAGAGCGTCTTCAATCGGAAGCGGCGGCTTTCTATAGGGTACGGCCAAGTCAGAAACTCGTAGGAGATTTTCGCATTCTGCAGCCGATAATTCGTGGCCAGATAGTCGCCTTTCGAATAGTTGCCGCCCCACAACAGTAGATCCGTCGGAATGATGACGTTGCCTGAGGCTCTGGTGCGGAAGTAGGAGATCCGAATCGCGTTGCGTTTGACGGCAGGTATCGTCACCTCGGCGCCCGGTATGACACCGGGCCGGCCTTGAAACTGAAGTCGTGACGGGACGGCGGCAGGAACCCGGATCGAGCTGCCGTTTATGTTCCTGGCGAAGACCGGGCCCGCATCGATGGTCGGCTGATGACCATTGCCCATCCAGCCGATCACTCCGATCGAAAACCTGCCCTCGTCGGGCATCGATTGATCCGGGGCACGTGGCGGCAGCGGTGGAGGCTGCTTCGTGACGGGCCCTGGCGAGGCCGGCGGGTTCTGACCCGGCTCCGGTGCCGGTGTCGGTTGCTGCTGGGCCCGGCCGGGCAGGGTTGACAACAGAAGCAGACAGGCACAAAAAAAGCCACCAAAACGATGCTTCACGGATGCCTCGTCGAATTCGAATTGGGTGGCGCGCCGGCTCGGGGCGAGACCCCACAGCCTCCGGAGCGGACACACCCCCTCTATAGCGTTCTCTGCTCTACTATTGTGCCCTACGCGCGTGCCATCGCGGAAGGGCGTGTTGACTTTTCGGCTGCCGAAGCAGGGTCATCCCCAAAAAGCGCCTCAAGCGGTCTTGGTCGGAATCCCCGCCAGGTATTTGTCGGCCTGCCCTGCCACCCGACCCACCAGCGTTTCATTGCCGTGGTTGATGGCGTGGATCGGCGGGCACTCGCCGTCCGCTCGTAGGGCTCCCACCTCGGCTGCGTATAAATTGCACGGTAGTGAGACCTTCTCGACTCCTCTCGATCGGTTCACCCGACGTCCGCCGAGAAGTGATCGAATCGGCCGTAGTGCAGTCCGCCCTCACCGGTTCGCGGCGGAGGTCCCGAACCCCCCGTCTGTCTGGGCCTGGGAGATGTTTTTGGGCGGCAACGTGCTAAGTTGAAGCCGGAGCGTGACTTAAATCGCCCGGTTCATGCGCAAATTTTTGAATTTGAACAACTTGGTGTCAGGCCGGGACCTTTCGCGGCTGTGCCTGATGGCACAGTTTTGGAAGAAGAAATCGACGGGCTCGTCCGTCTAAGCACCAGCAGCCGAAGGTGACGAGCGTAGCAAAAAAGGTCTGCGCTGTCTGAATATCCCTGAGGCTTTCAGGTTATACTGTGGATTCAGAGGGATAACATGGGAAAATACGGAAAATTCGCCGCGCTCATCGCGATCGTCGTCGGAACCGTGGTCTGGCTGGCCGCAGCCGGAATGAAGGAAAACAAAACCTACTACAAGACCATCTCCGAACTCGGTCAAATGGGGAACCAGGCATATGGGCAACGGCTCCGTGTCGGTGGCGATATCGAGGCCGGATCCATCCATCGTGTAGGTCAAGAGGTGCAATTCGTGCTGGTTCAGGATAAGCGCCGGCTGAAGGTTGCCTACACCGGCCGCGACCCTCTCCCGGACACCTTCAAAGACGGTGCGCAGGCCCTGGCCGACGGCAAACTGGACACCGACGGTGTTTTCCGCACCAAGCAAATCCAAGCCAAATGTGCCTCGAAATACGAGGCTAAGCCCGGCCAATTTACGCCCACGGCGACCTCCGGCAAGGGCAGCGTCTAGTCTGTAAACGCGATAGGGGTACTATGGAAAATCTGGGTGCGCTGGCGATTCTGCTCGCTTTCTGCGCGGCGATCTACGCGGCTCTAGCGTCGCTCGTCGGACGCCTGAAAAACAAGCCGTTCCTGATCGTTAGCGCGCACCGCGCGGTGTACGCCGTCTGGGCGCTCGTCACGCTGGCTGCGGCGGTGCTGGTTCACGCGATGATGACCGGCGACTTCCGCTTCGCCTACGTGGCCGAGCACAGCAACCACGCTATGCCCACGCTGTACAAGTTTGCGGCCTGGTGGGGCGGACAAGAGGGGTCGCTGTTGTTCTGGAGCTGGCTGCTGGCGACCTACGCGACGGTGGTCACCTTCACCAACCGGCGTAAGCACCGCGACATGATGCCTTACGTCACGGCCGTGCTCATGGTGATCCAGACGTTTTTCCTGATCCTTAACAATTTCATCGCCAACCCCTTCCGGATGCTCGCCAATTCCGAAGGTCAGGTCATCGCTGCCGGGGTTGTGCCGGACGGCAACGGGCTGAATCCGCTGCTGCAATACCCGGCCATGGCGATCCATCCCCCCATGCTGTATCTCGGCTACGTGGGCTTCGCCGTCCCGTTCGCTTTTGCGGTTGGTTCGCTGATCACCCGACAGCCCGGGGATAGCTGGATCCACACGACGCGCCGGTGGACGCTGGTGACGTGGCTGTTCCAGAGCTGCGGCATCATGCTCGGCGCGGCTTGGGCTTATCACGTGCTGGGTTGGGGCGGCTACTGGGCCTGGGACCCGGTGGAAAACGCTTCGCTACTGCCCTGGCTGAGCGGCACGGCCTTTCTGCACTCGGTCATGATGCAAGAGAAGAAGGGCATGATGAAGGTCTGGAACATCGTGCTGGTCTCCTCGACCTTCTTCCTCTGTATCCTGGGAACTTTCCTTACGCGCTCGGGCGTAGTGCAGTCCGTACACGCGTTCTCGCGGTCGGAGATCGGCAAGTACTTCGTGAGCTTCCTTGCCATCGGCATCGCCGCCACGGTCTACCTGATCCTCGACCGTCTCGATTACCTCAAAACTGAGTCTCAGCTCGAGAGCGTCGTCTCGCGCGAATCGAGCTTCCTGTTCAATAACCTGATCCTGCTCGCCAGCTGCTTCGCGGTCCTCTGGGGCACGCTTTTCCCGGTGATTTCCGAGTATGCCACGGGCGACAAAATCTCCCTCGATGCCGACTGGTACAACCGGCTCATGGTTCCCATCGGCCTTTTCCTGCTGTTTTTGACCGGTGTCGGGCCGCTGTTTGCCTGGCGGCGCACGTCGCTCGAAAGTCTGCGGCGTAACTTCCAGTATCCGGGTATTGCGGCGTTGGTTTTGATCGCCGTTCTGATCGCCGCGGGCATGCGAAATTTCTATGCGCTCATATCGTTCGGCTTCTGCCTGTTCGTGGCGCTGACGGTCATGGTGGAGTTCTATAAAGGCGGACATTCGATCGCCTCCAAGAACGACATGAGCCTGGTTCGCGCCATGATTGAGCTGACCCATCGGAATACGCGGCGGTATGGCGGCTATCTGGTGCACATGGGCATCGTGCTGATGTTCATCGGGTTCACCGGCCACGCCTTCAACCAAAGCGAAGTAAAGGA
>JAGWQP010000621.1 GCA_028876805.1 Acidobacteriota bacterium
GACCGATCGTACAAATCCGCGCCCGGATAGAGCCCCCAGCGCAGACTCATGGGAGCTCCATAGCGCCTGTGGTTGATGGCCGCCCCCACTACCTCGCGCAGTTGCTCGAGTTGGCGAAGCGCCTCGGCCGAGGGTGGCTGACCTTGGAAGACACGCATTCGAGCGAGCGAACCCGACGCCGTGGCGGCCTGGTTGAGTAACTCACGGTTGTTCGAGTAGGAGACGGTCGTGCCGACGATCCAAATCAACAGCAGGGAGGCGGCAGCGACGCTGATCCCACGCCGGATCAGGCTGGCACGAGTGTCGTGGCCACTAACGCCCAGTGCCGAGCGGTCCGCCAGCAACACCTTGGTGAAGAACGGGCTCAAAAACACCCATTGGGGGATGCGGCGGCTTTGAGGGGAGACCGACCGCGCCGGAACCCTCTGACTGGGGCTTCGCATGGGCGACCCAAACAAACGCGTTGCACCAGCCTCGGCTTGATAGGACTCGGAAATTGCGGGCTCGGGAGCTGAGACGCCATCTGCGACCACCAGGGGCCGAACCCCGGTGAAATAGAAGCCGCGCAGAAAGGGGCTCGCTCGCAACTGGCTTGGCCGGCCCACCTCCACGAGGAACCGCACCAAGTTGTCTCGCATTTTCCTGAATTCGCGGGGGAACTCGTAGCCATTGAGAACTTTCGCCGAATCATTCTCTCGCCGGAGATAGTTGAGCCGCCGGTCGCTGAGGGAGCCAAACAGGGATTCGAATGCCTCAGTGAGTCGGCGCGTCTGTTGCTCGCTATACACTCCGGCGGCGTCACGGGACGCCATCCGCAAGGTGACACCGAACAACTGAGAAGATTCCTCCTGCGTGAGATTGTTGAAGTAGTCGAGGAAAAAGGGAACCTGATCCAGCTTCGTGACGAGCACGTAGATCGGCAGGCGACTGCCCCAGCGATGGGCAATCTCGCCAAGGATCGCCCGGAGGCGCCGGGCCGCCTGATCGACCGCGCTCCGGGAGTCGGAGATTGTGAAGTTTGCCGAGTCGTAGCAGATCACCACGGCGCGAGGCGATTGGCCTCTCCGCCCAACCAGGTTGGCCAGAGTACGGCCGCGCAGCAACTCGAGAGCTCTTCGGAACCCGGCTGAACTGGCCGCCAGTGGTCCTCCCGCCTCGACCAAAATGGCTTCTCCACCGAGCCAGAGGTTGGCCACTTGAGTCGGAATAACCGCGCTATCCTTGAACACCTGGCCGGCCATCAACTCGGGCTCGAGCCCCGAGTTGAGAATCACCGTGGTTTTGGCGGCGCCCGAGTCACCCAGAAACAAAACCAGCGGCAGTCCGGACACGTGCCTGCCGCCTTTGCGGATGTTCTGGGAAGCCGCCAGCCCCCTGTTCGCTTCCCGCACCAGAAACTCGACGTCGCCTCGCAGGTCGGCTTCGCCCGCGACCGGCGCCGCGGCTTCCGCCTCGCCTTTGGTTACGAAGTAAACGACCAGTGCGGTGGCGGCGATCCCGATCAGCCACAAGGCGACCCGGAGAATCCAGAGACTGCTCGCCCCCAGATGAAGCCAGTCCGCCAAAAACCAGACAAAGATGATGTAGATCAGCAGCCCGAGAGCCGCGAAAAGGTGCAGGCGCTTCATCCGGGGAACCTCACGTCGCGAATTCCCAAGCTCAGGTCAGTCAGATGAGAGCCCAAGCTCGCTCCGTAGATTAGAAACAGGATCAATGCCACGACCGCCAGTCCGGCCGCGCCCCACATCAAGGCCACCGTCCATCGTTCGGAATCGCGTACCGGAGCTTCCCCCGAGGGCTGGAAGGACAAGGGAGCGATCGGGCCGCGGATCCGCTGGATCTTTTCGTTGACCCGATCCTGAATCGCACGCAAGTTGCCCTCATTGCCCGCGCCGTAGCGGCCGCGATATCCGAGCAGCAGGCACAACTGGTACACCTCCAGCAGGTCCGCGGTTGGTTGGGAATTGTCACCCATAAGCAAATCACGGACGTACTGAAAGAATGTTTCGCCGGCGACGTGCCCTTTGAATAATTCTTCCTGCAGCGGTCGGCGCGGCCAATCGCGGAACACCGGGTTGGACGAGTTCAGAACGGCCTCGTCCAGGAAGGCCACAACGGCGAAGACGGCGGTTTCGGTCTGCTCCTCCGAATAGCCCTTGCGGCGTGCATGGTCTCGGGCGAGTCCGATGGCCTCCAAAACTTGGGCGCGGAAAGCCTCAAGCTTCGGTACCTGTTCACGGCCCGCCCGGATGCGGACGACGGCTGTCAGAAGCTCTTGCAACAGGAGTGCCAACCGATCCGCGTAGGGAGTGGGGCCCGCCTCTGGTGACGCGACTGTCATGTTAACTCTCCAAGACAATGTGCAGTTCGAGCTCGGGATCCGGCAGGTCGCCCGGAACGTAAACGCCCACCTGCTTGGTCTGCACAATATGGTCCCAGCAAGGTCCCGAGCGCGTGATTCCGAAGTACTGCCCTTCGACGCTCGCTGGCACGGCCGGTGGCGGCACGGGGAGGTGTGTAAGAGCCATTCCCGGCACGGCGCGCCGGACCAGTTCGGGAACAAATTTTTCCGAGCACACTTTTACAAGTTGCGGGGTTTTGGTGATGATGCTCGATTCACCGGCCTTTGACCGAATCTCCAGAATCCAACGCGCCCGCTCCAGGTGCCGAGGCTCCACCGCGCACGCCCAGAAGTAGGGGGCAGCGGTTCGTAATTTCACGGAAACGCAGTTGACCGGCACCATCAACTCGAGCCAGCTCCTGATTTTCCGGTCGAGCAAGTCGAAACACTCGGTCAGGTTATCGTGGTCATACCGCGGCAACTCACTCGGATGGGATTCCAGGGCAAAACACGAGAGCGCCCCTCCGAGCCGGGCGAGCGCGGTATACAGTTCTTCGGGGTGGCCGTGTTTCGCCAATAACTGATGCCTCAGGCCACCTAGGCTCGAGTGGATTGTGTGCAGGAACCAGAAGCCCATGAGATCGCGGCGGTAGGCGTCCGCCAGGGGTTGGCCGCTGCGGCGGGTGGACTCTCGAAGGGCACGGCTCTTTTCATCCAGCATGTCGCAGAGGCGCCCCAATAACGTCAAAAGCGACTCGCTGGCGCTAATCGCAACGAGCGGCGGAATGAACGCGGAATCGTAGGCGAAGCGCCCAGATCCGTCACGCTTCACTCGCGCCAGAGCAAGAGTGTTGACTTCGCGCTCTTCGGCCACCTCTACGTCCAGCATGAGACGAAAGTTTTTGCGGCCCAACCGGATCGGCCTTTCATCTCCGCCGTGAGTCTCATCGGCGATAAAGCGTGTCTCTGCGACAAACCGCGAATCGACGTGGTTGTCGGAAGTGTCCGCGAGTTGCTGGCCCTCCGGGCGGCGGCGGGAAATCGCCAGGTACACGACGTGGGAATCGCGCGTGGGCGAGAAGGCGGCGCCGATGCTTCTCGGCTCAGGAGGCGGGTCCGAGCCGGGAATGTAGAACGGAAGCCCATCGGGAAATAAGCCCCGAGCCTGGAGAACCGCTACGGTCGCGTTCTTCAAAGCTTCATGGTCCATTTCGCAAGCCGCCAGGCCGTAAGGCGCGAACCAAAGAGAGGAAACGGCGAAATGAATGGCGTCTTCAAAATAACGGCTCTGGGTTTGAAAGTGATGCGGGGCCAGATGCATCCCTTCGGACCAGACCACGCGCGAAAGAAGTTTCATGCGGGTTGGGCGACTCCTTTTCGCTGCTGCCATTCACCGTGAGACATGGGGTTCGAGAGGCACTCGGTACAAAGTCAAGCCGCCGACATTGTGAAAGCGTTCGAGCGATCGGGTGGCGGTCAACTTTATATGAGTGTACAGCAGACCTAAAGCCGTTTCACAGCGAACCGGCCTGCGCCCGGTCAAGCGAAGAACCGATCGATCGGCGATGTTGCAACGGTAGGGGATTGTTGACA
>JAGWQP010000056.1 GCA_028876805.1 Acidobacteriota bacterium
GAACGGGATATGTGGCTGGCAAAAGCCAGGCTGGCAGGCTCCGTGTGGATCGCGCAGGTCAAACCCAACACCGATTCGAACGGCCGCTTCAGCAGCCGGTGTCCGACGAACAAGCTCGCCAGCGCCACGCCGGCGGTGATCAGACCGCCGGCGAGAATCATCTCGACACCGCTCGTGTGAACTGTTTCCACGAAACCGAACCCGGCGCGGGTTCCGACACCGGCCTAAAACAAAACCAAGCCGATCTGCCGGAGGGCGAGGTTGGCTGAGCGGGTTGACCAAGGTGAAGGGGCCCGTGCGTTCGCGGTGCCCCAGGATCAGACCCACGACCAGCGGCCCGCCGGCAAGGCCTAGCCGCAGCGCCGTGCCGGCAGCGGAATCGGGAACAGGCCGAGTATGACGCCGAGCGTCATTCCCAAACCGACCAAGCCGAAATTGATTTCCGCCGTGCCGCGAATCGAGTCGCCGAAAAATTGCGAGACGGCGGCGAAATTGGCGGTGAGGTGAGCACGCGGATGCGGTCGCCAAATTCCAGCCGCGTCGCGGGGTTAGGGACGAAATCGAGGTCTCCCCGCCGGAGGCGCGTGATAGTGGCCGAAAGCTGCTGTGGCAGGTTCAGATCGCCAATTCGTTTGCCGACGCAGTCGCGGCTGGAAACAAACACGCGGCGGTAGTCGAGGACGTTCCGGTCGCGTTCGATCTGGACTTTGGCGGGATCGCCGAACAGATGGTGTGCGCGCTCGAGCGCCGCTTGATGGCCAACCACGGCCACAATATCATCGAGCGCCAACCGGGAATCGGCGGTCGCCAGCGTCGTCTCACCGTTGTGTTGGATCCGGCTCACAACGAAACCGAGGTCCTTGTGCAGGCGCAAAATTTCGGCCGAACTGGATGCCGATGGTGTGGATGAAAAGGATCAGCCCGAAGGTCGATACGATCGACGGCAGCGCGACGCCCGGTCCGACCGAGCCCACCGCGAGACCAGCGAACAAAACGCCGGCCACCCCCAGTCGAAACCCGAGAATCCGGATCTCGCCCAGCAGGTAACCGATTCCGATCACACCGAATAAGGTGACGATCGGAAACTCGGTGAGAAATCCGGTGATGGACTCTCGCAAACGGGCTATCCTCCGCCATACCCAGCATAGCCGACAGCGTAGAGCGCCGATCATCACCAAATCCTCCGAAGGCGTCCGCGCAGCTTCGGAATCGTCCTCCTCGGTTCCTGGTTCGAACCCGGGATTTTGCTGGCGAGCCGGACTTTTTAAAGAGCTTTCGGTGCGGTTGGCGGTCATCCTAGCCGGCGTGACCGGAATCCGCACTTCGGATAGCTCTCGGTCTTGCGCCGAATTCCCGCCTGTTCAGGAGGTCGAGGAAGACTTCGCCGGGCTCGGGCGCGTCCCAAGGCGCGACGGCCAAGCGCGGCCGGCAAGAGCCTGCCGCCCGTTAGGCGGCCGCGTCCATCTCGACCGCCGCCCTCAGGTGGTAGAGTCCAGCCTGCGACCGTTCACTGGCTACCGGTGCAAGGCGTAGACAAACAGCGAGTGGCCAGCGGTCACGGCCACATATTGCCGGCCGTTCACCGCGTATGTCATCGGACCGGCAGAGACCTGGTCGCCGACAGCCGCCTTCCACAGCAGTCGTCCGGTACGCGCGTCGAGCGCAAAGAAATATCCGTCGCGGCCGCCGGCGAACAGAAGATCCGAAGCCGTCGTCAAAATGCCGCTGTCGGTGACGTCGGGGAGTTTGAACTCCCACTTCCGCTCTCCGGTCTCGGGATCGATGGCGCGGATGGCGCCGTAACCGTCCTCCTGTTTTCGGGTCTGGACCTGCGGCGGCCGAATGAAGGGGACCGGAGAATTCGGCAGCGCGCCCGTATACATCCGGCCTTCGGTGTATTCAGTCGGTTCTTTCACGTAGATCGAGTAATAGTTGTCCCACGTGGGAATGTAAAACAGACCCGTGCGCGGACTGAATGACGGCGAATACCAGTTCGTGCCGCCCTGGTTGCCGGGATAGATTTTGTTGCCCTCGGCGGTCGGGATCATGCCGGCGGCTCGCATGGGACGCCCTCTCTCATCGAGGCCCGTGGCCCACGTCACCTTCGTGAACGGTTTGCCTTGGAGGAACTGGCCGTTGGTGCGGTCGAGCACGTAGAAAAACCCGTTGCGGTTGCCCCACATCATGACCTTGCGCGGCCGTCCTTGCCACTCGATGTCGGCGAGCACCGGGACCTGGACTGCGTCGAAATCAAAATCGTCATGCGGAGTGAACTGGAAATACCATTTCAGCTTGCCGGTGTCGGGGTCGAGCGCGACCACACAATCCGAATACAGGTTGTCGCCGGGGCGCAGGTCGGCTGTCCAGTCGGGGCCGGGGTTGCCGACGCCCCAGTAGGTCAAGTTGAGATCGGCATCGTAGGAACCGGTCACCCAGACTGAGGCTCCGCCGTGCTGCCAGGAGTCGCCGCCCCAGGTTTCGTGACCCGGTTCGCCGGGCCCGGGGATTGTGTTGAAACGCCACGCTTCCGTACCCGTCCGGACATCGTAGGCGGCGATGAAGCCCCGGATGCCGTATTCACCTCCGGCGGTCCCGACGATCACCTTATCCTTCACCACCAGGGGCGCGTGCGTGATGGCGTAGCCGGCTTCGGGTTTGGCCACCTCGGTGTTCCAGCGCAACTTCCCAGTCTTGGCATCGATGGCGACGATGTGCGCGTCGAGCGTGCCCATGAAGAGCGTGTCACCGAGAATCGCCAGGCCGCGATTGACGCGCCCACAGCACGGTCGGGCCTGCGGCGAAGGCGCATAGGAGTAAATCCAGAAGACGCGGCCGGTCGCTGCGTCGAGCGCGACCACATCATTGGGCGCTTGCACGGTGTACATGGTGCCATCCACTACCAGCGAGGTGGCTTCGAATTTTTCGAGCGAGCGTGCCTGAAAGACCCATTGCTGTTCCAGGTTCGTGACGTTGGCCGGGTTGATCTCGGCGAGGGTGCTGTAGCGCTGGCTCATCGGGGAGCCGGAATAGGTCAGCCAGTTGTGCGGTTCCTGGGCAGCGCGGAGGATGCGCTCGAAAGGAACATCGGGCGCAGGGCCGCTAAGCGGCTCACCAAGCGCCGAGGGGATCGCGGGCGTACCTGCGCGCGAGCGCAGGTACGCCACCAGGGCGGCTGCCTGAGCCGCCGAGTAGTTGGCTGGCGGCATCGGCGTTCCCGCGATGCC
>JAGWQP010000622.1 GCA_028876805.1 Acidobacteriota bacterium
CAGGCCGGAGCTAATCAAAAGCACCAGAGCGAGTGCCATCTGCACCACCACGAGCGTATTGCGCGCCCGGTGCCGCTCCCGATCCTGGCTGAACGTGCGACCGATTCCACGCAACGAGGTTGCGGCCCGAGGCCCTGCATACTTCCAGATCGGAATCAGCCCGAACAGCAGACTTGAGAACAGAGAGATTCCGAGCGCGAAAGCGAACACCAAGGGATCGAGTCCGATTTCGTGTAGCCGCGGCAATGAATCCGGGCCTTTCGCGACTAAGATCCGCAGTGCAGCATAAGCAAGTCCGAGGCCGAAGGCGCCGCCGAGAATTCCCAGCGTGATGCTTTCGAGGAGCATTTCGCGGGCGATTCGGCCCCAGCCGGCGCCCAGGGCGGCCCGTATGGCGAGCTCTTGCTGGCGTCCCTCGGCGCGCACTAGCAACAAATTGGCTATGTTGGCGCAGACGATCAAGAGAACCAGGGCCAGCGTGCCCATGACTACCCAAAGCGTTTCGCCAACGTCTCCAACAATTTCTTGAGTCAGCGGCTGGATTTTAGGCCCCAGGTGGGCATTGCGAAATAACGATACGTCGAGACCCGGGGGCGCGGGCCAAGCGTTCAACCAGATTCCCAACATTCGAGCCAAGTCCGCATTCGCCCGCTTCAACGAGACGCCGGGCTTGAGCCGAGCAATTCCGTTGTAGCTGAACTCTCCTAGATAGAGCGTTTTACGTTCAAACCGCAGAGGAAGAATTAGCTCCGGGTCGCGTTCAAATCGGAACTCCTCCGGCATCACTGCGATCACCGTGTGCGGCTTAGAATTGATGGTCAAAGTACGGCCGACGATGGACCTGTCGCCAGCGAAACGGCGCTGCCAGTAGCCAAAGCTGAGGATCACCGTCTCTGGTGAGCCGGGTGTATCGTCCGCCTGCGAAAACCAACGGCCTAACAGGGGCTGCACGCCTACGGTGTCCAGTACGCCGTGGGTAACCATGAGTGCCCTAGGCATCTCGGGCTCGGCAATCCCGGTCACGCTTGCGCCGTTCGACTCCCACAATCCGAACTGCTGAAAAGTGCGGTTCTGTTCGCGGTAGGTGAAATACATGGAAGGGGAGCAGGCGATGCTGATGGGGAGCGCTGGTATCCCGGGTGCAGTTTGCCAGACGCCCACCAGAGTTTCCGCATGGGGATACGGGAGGGGGCGGATCAATATGCTGTCGACCACTCCAAAAATGGCGGTATTCGCGCCAATGCCTAGCGCCAGGGTAAGGATCACAGAGGCCGTAAACGCGGGAGCCTTTCGCAGGCGCCGTATCGTACGGCGCGTATCGCTTAGCAGCGTTTCCATAACTGGAATTCCTCTCTGATCTCGATACATTTCCTTGATGGTTTCCACGTGGCCGAACTTGAGCAAAGCCTGACGCCGAGCCTCGATGGCCGGCAGGCCGGCCCGCAGATTCTCGGCAGTCTGCATGGCGATGTGTTCTTCTATTTCGAACTGCAGGATTTCTTCGTCCTGTCCAGCAGTTCTCCAGGAGATCAATCGTTTGAAGAGCCGCCGTAATACTTTCATTTGAGATCCTGCGCTTTCACGGCGAAGAAACGGTCCATGATCGATGCTGTTTGTTCCCAGCTCCGCGCTTCTGCCTGCAATTGCTTGCGGCCTTGCCGAGTCAACCGATAGAAGCGCGCCTTCCGGTTATTCTCGGATGCTCCCCATTCCGACGCGACTGAACCTTCCAGCTCTAGCTTGAGCAGCACCGGGTAGAGAGTCCCCTGATTGACCGTCAGTAGATCCCCGCTGATCTGCTCAATTCGCCTGGCGATTCCGTATCCATGCAAGGGGCCAAGAACATCCAAGGTCTTTAGCACCATCAGCGCTAGCGTGCCCTGCCGAACGTCAGTTTCTTTCATGTTTCTATTGGGTTTCCAACAGGAAGGATGACATACTTCCTTTGGGAAAGCAACAGGGCGTCTTCGCCCGGGCTGATCAAACACGGACACCCGTACGTGGACAAAGGAACCGAATACTATGAAGCCAGATAATCGCGACAGCAGATCCGATCGCTGACCAAACGGCCGCAAAGGCTTGGCCTTCAACGGGTTATTCCGAAGACCGCGTGAGCCAGCGATACAAAGGTTTCTGGAGAGAGCTAGTCTAGACGGGCATAGTTCAAGGCCGACAAAGCAGTGAGCCGGGCCGGAGCAGAGAGCCTGGGCGAAAGCGAGAACTGGCTCCTCAAGTAGGATTCGACCAGATCATCCTTGATTAACGGGCAGTCGGCTCGCAGCCAATCGGCCAATCGATTGCAATCGGGGCGGTCGGGAGTGGAGATGTTACTGAAGTTGTTTAATGCGGTAATCTCATCCAAGAGCGGTAGCGGAAGGAGATCTGGGCATGCCATCAGAGTTCTAAAATCGTTGGGTAAGGCCCACCATTAAGAACCTGTCCTTTACCCTTCTCTGGAAGAGTGCTCCGGAACAGTTTCTGTAACCGACACCGCAAGGACCTCGCCCAAGGGCTTGACCGCTTCCCGAATCGGTCCGCCCACCCGGGTCCACGCTTTGGGGCCAGGAACGAAGGTCGGGACACATGGATAGGGGGCGTGACTCGTCAGGCGCTGATTGAGGATTCAAACGGTTTGTGAACGGCTCAATGAGGCGATCCGGAACTGCAGCGAAGGCACAAGGATTCCAGGCCTAATTTCCGGTTTTCAGCCTGATTTCCGCGGTGTCGCCCTTTACTTCGAGTTTGGTCCCAAACGGTTTTGAAAATTCGGCGAGGCGCTCGAGTATATAACCGGCTCGCGTACCAGTCGCCGGCGATGGCAAGCCGCGCGTCTGGAGAAACTGGTTATTGGCGTACTCGTTATGGATGTCGGGCTGGCCCTCGCCCACGTAGTTCAACACGATCGGCCGAAACGAGATCGATTGCAGGTTCTTCGCCTGAAATTGGACGTACGCGACGGCGCTCTCCCAATTCATCGGTTCGTGGATGTAGGTCAACGTTGGCGGTAAGTTGTAAATGAAGTTCCCCAGATCGTAAAAGATGGGCTTCCCGTGATAAATCTCAACACCGTGCAACAGAGGCGCACCATGCATCACCACGATGTCCGCCCCGGCATCCACCTCCAAATGCGTCCACTTCATCAGCCAATCATTTGGGGCCAGGCGTTCCTGCATCCCTTCGGTGAAAATTGTCGCGAACGAGTGGTTCCCGAAAACGTGGTTATGTTGATACACGATCACGAGGTTCGCTTGCTTACGGGCTTCACGAATGCTCCCAAGGATACGTTCGGAATCCTCCGGATTCGGTGTGTTTCCAGGTGCGCCGGGCAGATCTATGGTCGCCTCATTTTCTTTACCACCGGCCTCGACGCGAAGCTCATTCACGCCCGGCCGATCCGCCCTAGCGCTTCCCCCCGGCGCAATGAGCCCCGACGCGCTTGCTATCAAGGCTATCGTGCCCTTCGGCGTTCGCAGATAACCTGGCGCGGCAGCTTCGGCCAGGTTGTTTCCAGTCCCGGCATGAACGAACTTCCGTCTATCCGCCTCCCGGATCGTGTTCTGAATGCCCGTGACTCTCAGATCGAATGCATGGTTGCCGGATAGCGACAATAAGTTAAAGCCGAACCTTCTCAGTGCGTCGAGTGCTTCAGGCGGAGCGAGAAAACCCCTGCCCTCATGGACCGTCTGGCCCTCTTCGGCTACTGCGGCCTCGAAATTGGTAAACACCACATCGCCCTTCAGCAGTCCCTGAATCACCGGGACTGCCGCCGGTGCGGTCTCGCGAACATCGGATCGAATCATTGACTGTCCGGCCAAAGTGATCGTGATCGCCGTCGAGTTCGCGGTCTGGGCAGCGCCATTCAGGCACACGTTTGCGAACAAAGCTGCGAGGCACGCTGCTATCGCCAAAACCCGGCCAGTATTGAATATAGTTGCCATTTGGGTTGCCTTCGATTTTCTTCTGTGCGATCGATGAACTGAGGCGTCTGCCTCGTTCCCGTCATTCCAGCTGATGTCCAACGGTATCGTTCTCCATCGATAGTACCTGATTCGGGTCTTCCTTGTATGGTGATTAGCTTAGGGCCGCCCGGCAGACTGCTCATGGTGGCGGCCGCTTGGTCTCGCCATCGGAGACGTTGGTTGCCGTCTGGATACGGGTTCGAGGGTTTCGGAAATTCACCTGGAGCGCCAGGATAAAAAAGAACCCAACCGGTCAATAATCGAAGGCCGTGACCCGAACAAAAGTGAGTGCCAGAAGCGACACCGAACTCGATATTCTCGAGAGCCAGGCGATCGACGTTCGCGCCCCCGGTTTTGGCTAAAAACGACATTCCGCTTGACCAGCGCCGTCTGAATCCCTATCCTCTCAAGAGGAGAGGATCATGCGACATAGTGTGCGGATTGGTTGGAGAATCGCGGCCCTCGGCGGTGGGTTAGCGGTCGCACTCGCCGGTGTGGCATTTGCTCAGTACACCATGACCGTCAACCGGGACCGGTTGCTCAACGCGCAGAATGAGCCGCAAAACTGGCTCATGATGAACGGCGACTACGGATCGACCCGGTACTCGAAGCTTTCTCAGATCAACCGCGAAAACGTCAAGAATCTTCGGATGGTCTGGGCGCTGGCGCTTGGCGGCATGCAGGACGTGGGCCAGAACGGACCGGAAAACGAGGTGAATCCGCTGATTGACAACGGTTTCATGTATACATCCGACGGCTGGGGCACGATTTATAAGATCGACGCGCGTGATCCGAACCGAGGCCAGTTCGTCTGGGTTACCGACCCGGGCGTAAAGCACCAGGGCAACGAGCCGCGGACGCGGGGCGTTGCCTTGTGGGAAGACTTGGTGATCGCCAACCTTCCCGACGGCCGCGTGATCGGGCTCAAGCGCGACACCGGCGAGATCCTGTGGGACAAGATGATGGCCACCACCAACGAGTTCGGCAATCGGGAGAAATTCGTCACCGCGCCGATCACAGTCGAGGACAAGGTCCTCATTGCCAATGGGGCTGGGGATGCTGGAACGCGGGGCTGGGTCGCCGCCCTGGAGGCGAGGACCGGTAAGGAGCTCTGGCGGTGGTATGTGATCCCCAAGCCGGGCGATCCGGGGAGCGAAACGTGGAAGGATAAGAATAACTCCTGGAAAACCGGCGGCGGCGGCATCTGGCAGACCGGCTCCTACGATCCTGCCACCAAGCTCTCCATTTGGGGCACGGGGAACCCGGTTCCCCAATACGATCCTCAGTCGCGCCCGGGCGATAACCTCTACACCGATTCAGCCATTGCCCTCAATATCGACACCGGCAAGCTGGCCTGGTATTTCCAATACACGCCCAACGATTCGTGGGACTACGACGAAATCGGCGTCCATATGCTTTACGATACGGTGATCAACGGCCAGCCGCGCAAGGTCGTCAGCCATTTCGGGCGCAACGGCTTCTTCTACTCCCTGGACCGCACGAATGGCAGGTTCCTCAAGGGTGCTCAGTACGTCAACGACCTGAATTGGACCAAGGGCCTCGATCCGGAAACCGGCAAGCCCGTCGAATACAATCCGAAAGTGGACGTGCAAGCGTACAATCCGGCGGCGCGGGCGTTGCGCGGCGATGGAACGAAACGGACCTGTCCCACCTGGCACGGCGGCGTTGCCCATCAGCCCACGGCCTATAACCCCGTCAAGCATATCGCCTACGGCGTGGGCATCGAAGGCTGCTTCTCCCAAAACGGCGCGGAGGTGAAGTTCCTCTCGCCGAATGGTGGGATCGACCGGAAGAACAGTGAGAAACGCACGTACAACAGCGATCTCTATTACGGCTCGGTGACCGCTTTCGACACCATCAACCATAAGGTCCTTGCCAAGGCCGTGACCGATATCGAAATTCGCTCGGGCATCACTGCCACTGCCGGGGGCCTGGTGTTCACGGCGCTGCAGGATGGTTGGGTGGTCGCCTATAACGACGAGACGCTCGAAGAGTTGTGGCGATTTAACGTGGGCACTGCGCTTAAGGGCGCGCCGGTAACCTATGCGATCGGAACCAAGCAGTACGTTGCGGTTCAGGCCAGCGGCCGCCACCTGCATCCCATCAAATTCGACAACTTGCAGGACTCCAGCTACCTGTTCGTCTTCGCGCTGAATTGATTTTCGGCTGAGCTTTATTTCGGGAACTCTTTGCAGGCGTCGGTTTCCGAGCCCCAGAACTCGACGCACTTGGCATGATCCAACGGGCCTTTTCCGACGACCTTCGCCATGAGAAAGTCGGCAATCAGCTCGATCTCGCGCTGCTGCAGTGTTGCCGGGGGATCCGGCATGCGGGTCGGGTAAGCCTTCAGATCGGCCTGCTTCTTGCCGTAGCATCGCCCGTCGCTGTAAGCAAACTTGTCGAAGGCCGGCATTTGTGAGTTGAGCCGTCCGCACTTGATGAGTAGGACCAGACCGGCGCGGTTCAGCTTGGTCTCCCGCAGGTTGGCGCCGTCGGGCATCTGGCTGTCGGCCTTGTGGCCGTCACCGGCCCAGCCATGACACGCCTGGCAGTTGCCTTTTTGCTGGTAAAGTCTCATGCCCTCGGCTACGTCGGAGGCGTTCGGCGGTTGTTGCTCCTGTCCATGCGCTCCTGAGGCAACGAATGCCGCGGCCATAATCACCACCGCAAGCGGAGCCCCGGAAAACTGTTTGGTCATCAACGCCAGTATAATGCTTTCGAGGGAGTCAGCGATGTTGAAGTGGCTCGTTCGTTTGTGGCGCAAGATCGATAACCGGCTGCACCGGCGGCCGGCCGTCCCGAACACGTACCGTCCTTCGAATCTTCACGGCCGGGTTCGCTAAAACCGTGGCATGAGGTTCGGCCTTGTGTCCCGCGCGAAGCGCGGGTCACCGGGACTTGTTTGTCGCTAGCGACCGCTGGAGAGTTTGCGATAGTACTCGGCGACTGAGTCCTGATAGCCGGCCGGGACTCTGATCGGGTCGGTGTTACGGATCGTACCGCCCTGGTTTTTGTCGAGTTGGTGGCGCAGTTGCAGTTCGAGCGCGTCCACGGCGCTGATCAGTTGTTGGCGCATCTGCTCAACCAGGGCGGGGTTCCCCGGGAAGCGGCGCGGGTCCAGATTGCGCATCTCTTCGATCAGGGCCTGCAGCTGTTGCTTCGCCTCGGGACTATCCTGCACTGCGGGGCGAACCTGGTTGAGAAGGTTCAACCCCTGGTCAATCTGGCGCTGCGTGTCGGCCGGGTTGGGACCTTGATACGGCGCCACGGCCCGACCGGTGATGCGGGTATTGCCGGTGTCAAGATCGCCATAGAGCGGGCCGTTGCGATACCCAGCGCCCCCGGCCGGACCCGCGATGCGGTCGCCGATCGGGCCGGACTGGCGGGCGCCGGCTTGACCCGCCTGTGGCGACCCGCCGGATTGACCCGGTTGCCCGTTGCGGCTGAGTTGGCCGGTTTGGGGCTGGCCACCAGACTGACCCTGTCCCGCTGGGGAGTTGGAGCGTCCGCCAATGCCAGCCAGTTCGTCACGCAGGCGGGCTAGGTCGTCCATGGCGCGATTGAGCGCGGCGTCGGCGGAGGTGTGTTGAGTGCTGCCCAGTGCGCGGGCCGCATCGCTGACCTGCTGCCCCAGCTTTTCGAGGTCACTGGTGAGACCGGTCTCGAGCGGATCGGAGAAGTTTCCGGTGCGCAGCCAATCTGAGCTGCGTTGCATGCGGGTGTTGAGATCGCTTTCGTCCACGCCCTCGAGCGCGCTCCGTAATTTGCCGGAAGCGGCCGGCTGCGTGGGTGCGAGCTCGCGCGCGGCAGTGCGCATCTGCTGGGTGAGGTGCGCCAGGTCATCGCTCACTCGTTGCCGGTCATTCACCATTTTGTCGATTTCCGCGGTGGACGGGTATTTCGGTGGTTTACCCGAAGCGCGAGCGGCATTGAGCTCTGCCATCAGGTCACGCACATGATCCGCCTGCTGCTTTTGCCTCACCGCCAATTGTCCGGCGGTCTGGGCCATTGAAGTGAGGCGGCCGGCGGCGTCCTGCTGCTCGATCCGTCCCAGCAGGTCGGTAGCTTCGCGCAGGCGGTCGGCCGCACGCCGGGAATCCGCTGCGCTGGCATTCTGCGAGAGAGCGCGCCGCATGTCTTCGTTAGCCTGGCGCAAGCGGTCGAGCGCCTGTTGGGCCGCTTGTTGGCGGCTCTCGGCGGCTTCGTTCGCCGACTGAGAGGCACGGTCCTCGCCGGTAGATTGGCTGCCTGCGCCGCGGCCGGCTTGTCCGCTGGATTCGCCGGAAGCGCCCTGATTGCCAGATCGGCCCTGGCGCCCTTGCTGGCCATTTCGAGCCAGTTGTTGCTCCAATTGCCTCTGAAGCTGCTCCGCTTCACGTTGCAACATTTCCTGCTGCCATTTGTCCTCGGCTGTCTTCGCTTGATTGGCGCGTTGCTGCTGGGCCAGATCCTCCTCGCGCCGGGCAAGCTCATCGAGTTTTTTTAACGCATCGGCGATTTCCTGGTCCCTTTGCTCGGCCGTGGTGGTCGCCGATTTCTGAGTCTCGTACTGATTTTTCTCGGTGTCGAGCTCGAGATCGAACAACGCCGCCAAATCGCGCGCCGCACCGCCGCCTCCGCCGCCGCCTCCGCCCGCCGCAAAGGCAACTTGGATCTGGCGGAAAGTGGCTTCGGCGCGCAGCAGGAATTGCAGGGCCTTTTGCTCGTTGGGAATGGCGTCCTTCCACTTCTGCTGCTGCAATTGTTGGGTGGCCGGTGTCATGGCATTGGACGCCGCCAGCATATCCTTCTGGAAATCACTGATGGCCTGCACTTGATCCGTCAACTCACGTGCCTCCAGGCGGCCGGACAGCGTGACGGCCTGATCGCGCAGCGTGGCTTGGGATTGGGACAGCAGTTTCGCAATGTCGGCAGCCTGCTGCTGGGTCGAGTTCTTGTCTGCCTGTTGCTTGAAAGTAGCCGAGATGATCTCTTTCTCCCGCTGCGAGATCTGCGGGGCTTGATCGCCTCCGCCACCCCCGCCCCCACCGCCACCCGACGCCTGCGACTGCGAAAATTCGCGCTCGAAGGGATCGGCCTGGATGAAGATCATGTCCGTATGAGAGTCGGCATTAGCGTCCTTTGCCGTGGCATAGACGCTGATCAGATCGCCCGGAACCAGCTGAAAAGTCTCCAGTGAGATGGTGGTCGAGCCGTCGGCCTGTTTTTCGCCTTTTTGCCGCAGCAGATCCACCGTCGTTTCGGGGCCACCGTTGACCGAGTAATGCAGCGCCACCTCTTTCAGGCCGTACTCGTCGCTGGCCTTGGCAGCCACCGTAACCTCCTCAATGGGGTTGGCGTGGTAGTCCCGGGGCGGCCGCACCAACGAAATCTGGGGTGGGTTGGCCTTACGGGCCTCGATGAAGAAGTCCTCGCTGACGCGAACCGTCTGGCCCTCCTCAATGCCGGCGACGTGGTAAACGCCGTCCCGATCCATCTTGACTGTGCCGCGATAGAGGTTATTCGCGCCGCCCAAGAGCTGGATCTTCTGCCCACTGTCGAGCTGGATTTGGCCGCCCTCGAGGGGGCGGTCGGTCGAGACTTCGAGCTCGGCCTCGGTGCCGATGACTGCGCGCAGATCGCCTCCGCGCTCCTCGACCTCGGCCGGCAGGCCGGTCCACGCGGGGTAATGGTACGTGACGCGAATCTGCTTCACCGCGGGCAAATCGGTGACGCGAATCTTGAAATGCTTCGAGCTCATGGCGCCGGCCGTGACATAGTACTCGACGTTCTCGGCCAACCCGCCGAACAAAAATTCATAGCCGCCGGCGAAACTGCCGGCAGCCTTCGGCTGCATCGCAATCGCATCCCACCGGGAGGAATTCTGAAAGCGGGCATGCAACTGGACCCTGGGAGACACGAGGCCGATGGGGAGCGCCGAGACCAGCTGGTCGGCGTGGCGGCGCACGACGGCGTCGCCCGGAGTCACGCGCAGCTCGTAGAGCGGGGGCTTGTCGCGATGCGGACCGGTCCAGAGTAGCGAAGCACCATAGCCAAGAAAACCAGGTCCCGCCGCGATCATCCAGATCAATCCGGCGAGGGCGCCGACGCTCGTGCCGAGTGATATCCATAAGCGGCGGTCAGTGATCACTTCCTGAGGCTCGGCGAATCGAGCGATCTCGAGAGTATCGCCAGCCAGAAGTTCAATGAACGGGTCGTGCCCGTCGCGCTCGGCGAACGTGGTGAGGCGCTGCTCGAACTGCGGGAAGACAGTTTCGGCGGTTGCCGCCGCGCGGCGGCGGTTCAAGCGGCGCAAGGGCGAGGCCAAGCCCCCGGCAGCGGCAATCGCCAGAACCAGAATCAGAGTGAAGCGGGCCGCCGTGACGCTTCCCTGCGAGAAGGCGAGCGTATTGGCGATCGCCACCAGCACCAAGGTCGCCACCAAAGCGCCGCCGGTGAGAAGTGCTAGGCCGCGCAGCCAGGTACTCCATCGCAGACGCTGTTCCAGTTGCGCAATGTAAGCGTGAAGTTGTTCGCGAAAACTCATGGCCCCTCCAGCGGCGTGGCCAACGCTGATGTTTCAAGGATATCGCACCGGCGGTGACGGTGGGCTGACGAGCGCTCACCCGTTCCAGGCGTCTTTGGTCCGCGCCCGAAGCCGACGTGGGCATCCTGATATCGAAGACGCTTGCAAGTTTGTCTGCTCTAAACTGGACGAGGGAGCCCCGATCGGCCACATCTACAGCCGCGCCGATGATCGTTTCACCCGCCTCTGGCGCCCAATCGACTCCGGCGGGGCTCCTACTACCCCGCGCTCACCGAGTGACAGCGCCTTCGCCCGCGAGGCGGCTCAGGACAACACCCCGCCGGCGAGCCCGCGCCGGCACCCCGGACTTTTGAGCCGCCGCCATCCCTTCCGGATGGCCGGCCTCGGTCTGGCCCGCCGAGCCCCGACGCTCGCCATCCGCAGAATTTCCCTTCGTTCGCTCACCCGGCAGCGCCCGCCCCTCCGGCTACCCCCTACGATTCCTCCCGCTGGGTCCCGAGATACCGGCTGGCCAAGGCCGATTCTCCAAGGGCAAATGCAAGCCCGAGCAGCACTAGGTACCACCAGAGGGTTTGCGGCGTCCGGTTGGTTGTTGCTCGGCCGGGCGCCGACACTTCTTGGGAAGAGGTGCCGCCCTTGCCCTGCCACAAGGCCAGCACATCGGCGGGGATCACGTCGAGGTTCGATTCTCTGGGATCGGGGTTGACCCCAACCTCGTTCTGGCGGCCATTGGCGAGGCGGAGTTGGTAATATCCGGCTTCGGTCAGCTGGAAGGACTGAGCGGAAGCGGCTTCGCTCAAGGTAAGCGGGTGTTTTCCTTCCGGATCGGTGACTTCGACTCCCTGGGCCTGTTCCCTGGCATTGCGGAGCTCAAGGTAGGCGTCCACCGGGCGAGCGCCTCCCTGCCGTTCGCTACCTGCCAGATAGCGCGCGGTCTGCTCGATGAAGGGGACAAATGCCGGATGCAAAGGAAAGTCGTTGGTCCGATTGTCGAGCCCGGATGTGAGCAGCACCGCCCGGCCCTCGCCGATGCGTTTCTCGAGCAACAGCGGCGTCTGGTCGCCCAGGCGAGCGATCACGCGGGCATCGCCGGGATCGACTTCGAGAGCGTAGAAAAACTTCACTCCCGCCCAGCCGTCAGCCTTGGCCACCGCGGGATAGGACGAGTCGCTCGAGCCGACGGCCATGTACCGATCCGGAGCGCGGCTGTAGTCGCGGGTCTCGACGATGTGCGCGTCGAAAATAGGAATTCGCGTACGGCTGCCGGCGGAGGTGCCGGCAGTGACGAGGAGGCTGCCGCCGGAGCGCACGTATCCGGTGAGCGAGTTTTCTAGCAACGGGGGCAGCGAATTGAGATCGGACAGAACGATGAAAGCGTAATTGGACGGCTGGCGGTCGGCGGCCTCATTGACGTTGATCGACTCGAGGAGGAACGCCGACTGCGCGGCCGCTGAGAGCGCCGCGCCGATATAGAGCGGCGAGCGTGTATCGGCGTAGCTATGGATCAGCAAGGCCTTTTGGGGGTCGGAACGCTCGACCGCAAATCGCCGGAGATCGTCGGCAGCGAGGGCGTCGGCGGCGTCGATTTTTACCTCGCAGCGGCTGAAGCCGTAGGGCACTTCGAGCGTGGGGAACTCTACGGCGGCCCGTCCATTGGCGGGGATTTCCACGGCCTTGGTGGCGGTGGTCTTGCCGTTCACCACGAGCGACACGGTGCGTCGGGCGGCGGGCGTGCCATCGCCCGCAATCACGGCCTTGACCCGAACCGGTTTGGCTTCCCTTCCCCAAACTTGTCCCGGGGCATCCACCGATTCCACCGTCCAGTTGGGTTGAGCCTTGGTGACTACGGCATGCGGCACCAGGTTGACGTTCGAGGGCAGGGCCAGGTCGGAGAAAGTGGCCGCCAAGTCGCCGCGTTGCATGTCGCTGAACAGATGAAGCTCGATGGGAGTGTGAACCGCCTCGGCCAGAGCACGCACGGCCCGCGCCAGCTCGCCGAAATTCCCGTGGCCATCGCCGGGCTGAATGGCTTGGACCGCGGCGCGCAACACCGATTGGTCCTCGATGGGTTGGGTCATCAAACGCAGTTGCGAGCCAAATGCCGCCACTTGGGCGCGTGCGGCGCCCTTCGCTGCCAGCACGCGCATGGCCGCGTCCTTGGCATCGCCGAGGCGGGTTCCGGCGCGCATGCTGAAGGAGTTGTCGACCACCAGCAGCACCAGGCGGTTGCTGGCAACTGCGGCCGCATCGCGGCTGATGAAGGGATTGGCGAAGGCGAGCGCCAGCAGCAGTAGCACCGCCAGCCGCAGCGACAACAGCAAGAGATAGCGGAGCCGGCGATGACGAGTCGAGCTCTTCGTCCGCGACTCGAAGAACATCAACGAGCTCCATGGCTTGGGCGTGGTCGAGAGCCGCTTCAACAAATGCAGGTAGAGCGGAAGCGCCAGCCCGGCCAGAGCGGCGAGAAACCAAGGTGCGACGAGTCCCATTTAATCGCGGCCTCTCAAACGATCCCCCACTTTCGCCGCAGCCACCACTCGGAAAACCGCAGGAGCAGCAACACCAGCAAGACCAGCGGCAAATCCCAGAGGTCCTTGGTCTCACGCATGGTTACACCCGCCTCCGAAAATGGAATGCGGTTGGCGAGTTTGCCGAGGTCGCTTGGCTTCCAATATTGTCCGCCGGTTTGGGTGGCGAGGCGTTCGAGCAAGTCACGGTTCTGTTCGGTGTGAAAACTTTCGGCGACGCCGTCCATGCGCTGGAAGCTTAGAACGTCGCGACCCAATTCTTGACCAGCGCGCTCGGCGGTAACTTCGGTCAGGTAGGCGCCGGCCCTGGGAGCCGACCACGTTCCCTCGAAGCGGCCCGGATTATCGGCCACCGGCGTCATCTCAACCAGGGCGCTGACGCCGCTCGGCCCGAGGATGTGAGCTTCGACGCGGGCATCCGGAGCGGGATTGTACTGTGGATCGCGAACCTCGGCGCTGAGCATCACGGTGCCGTTGTCGAGCAGCATCTGAGCGGGGACGGAGGCGGCAACATGGCCTGGCGTATCCGAAACCAGCCATCTGAGCAGCTGTTGCCAGAACAAATCGTGAGCCGTGTCCCCGAGGGCCGAACTCATCTGCCAACGCCAACTGCCCCCCGTGGCCATAATCGCGGTGCGGCCGCGACCGAAGCTCTCCGTTGTCAGCAAGGGCAAAGTTCGGCCCTCGGGCGTGATCATGTTGGCGAGAACGGCAGCTCCCGGCTTGGGAGTGCCCGGGTCTTGGTAATCCATCAGGTAGGGCAGCGTCTTCCATCGAGCGGTGTTCGCGGCGGGATCGTCCACCAGGCGGGTAATGATGCTATCCACGCCCGCGGGTGCCAGCTCGGCCGTTGTATGAGTGATGCCGTTCTTCGGATCGGCTTCGCGATGAAAGGTGCCCGCCTCGGTGGGCAGCGTCGTCGGCAGCAGATCGGTGAGGCTCGAGGTCTTCCAGCCGCCATCCGCCAGCGCAAACTGACCGCCGAGCAGCAGTAGGCCGCCGCCGCGTCGGTCCACGAACTCGCGGATGAGTTCCTGCTGGCCGGGCGTGAAATAGCCGGCTTCCACAGACCCGATGATCAATCCCTGGTAGACGAAAAGCTCATCGGGGCGAGACGGAAAGCCGTCGGCCAGCTCTTTGGGATCGGCAATTCCCTGGCGATAGATCTTGTTTTGGCTGGTGCGGTCCATGGAGACGATCTGTACCATGCGGTCGTCCTCTTCCGCCTGGCGGATGAACTTGTACTCCCAACGCGGCTCACCTTCTACATAGAGGATGCGGCGCGGCGAGGAGCCCACATTGACCACACGGGTCAAGATATTGTTCGCAAGGTTCTGCTCGCCGGGTAGTGGAGCCGCTGCGATCTGGAGCGTTCGGGCGCCGGCGCTACCGATATTAAACAGTAAGGTCTCGGTCTGGAGGTTACCGTCCGATCCCAGGCGGATGGTGCGAGAAGCAAGCACCTTCGCTTGGTTGGTGCTAACGTCGCGCACCGTGAGGCTGACTCCGGCGCCGGCGTAGCCGCGTTGATGCAGAGTAATCCGGGCGGCGAGGCGGGAGTCGGCTAGCGCGCGGGGAGCCAC
>JAGWQP010000057.1 GCA_028876805.1 Acidobacteriota bacterium
ATCCGAAGTGGAGCGCGGCAAAGCCCCCCATCGACAGGCCGACGATATGCGCCTTGTCGACTCCCAGGTGATCCAGCACGGCCTTAATGTCGTCTGCGGCAAGGCTCTGCGAATACGCAGCGGGACTCTCTGGCACGTCAGATGGCGGATACCCTCGTGCGTTGAACGCAATCGAGCGATATCGCCGGCCAAAGTGTCGCAACTGCGGTTCCCAGCTTCGGAGATCGCCAGCGAATTCGTGCACGAAGACGACCGGCCTGCCTCGTCCGATTTCCTCGTAGAAGAGCCGGATCCCGTCGTCTGTAATCGCGTGAGGCATATGTTCTTGCGGAGATGGCAGAAGAACTTCTTACTATTTCAGGCCGTGCGTCTCTTCCCTTCGGGCACCTCGGAGAATTCCGACCAAGCCGTAATTCCCTTCGTGGCAGGCATGCTCAAACAAGGGCGCTTCGCTTGCAATCATGGGGACTTCCGCTTTCCATGGCTTGGTGAAAGCCGTCGGGTCATCCATGGCGAATTCGTAGAGGATCGTGTCCGGACCCGTCCGGGTGAAGCGTTCAGTGAGGTGAAGATTCTCGTCGGCGCCCCGAAACTTAGTGTTGCTGGTGAAATTCGTGGTGTCCACAACGAGAGTATCGCCCTCCCAGCGGCCCCGCGAATCGCCGAGCCATTGGCGAATTCCGGGCGGAATGTGCGGCCTGCCATCGAGGGGAATCCTCCGGACATCATGATTGAGCTCCACCAGAATCGTCACATACTCGCGAGTCTCGACGATCTGATAATTGGTGGTAAGGGCGCCAAACTGGGAATTATTATAAAAGCTCGGAAGCATCGGGGGACCCGTAGTCGGGAACAGGATGCAGCGCTCCATGAGCGACCGGTCTTCCGGACCGTCGGAGGGATGCTCCCGCGCATACACGCGGTCCGTCTCGATTCGGCGCTGGGCTTGCGGCGTGAGAGGAGGGATCCTCCCATCGGGCGGGTCGACAATCAAAGACGTGCGGAAATTCGGCGCGCGCTTGGAATCGGCGTCCCACCAAAAGTCATTATAGGTTCCCACGCCTCCGGCCGCCGGCGGTCTATCTCGAGAGGACCGGGCAAACACCTTCGCTTCGTAGGCAGCCTTTTCTCCCGGAGTGAAGAATTGCTTTCCTTCGAGTTCCGTGGGCCGTTCTAAAGCAACGATGGAGGCGTTGCTCCAGATTCCCTGAAGGTCCGGGTGACCTTCAGGCGTTCGTGGAGGAGTCCACGGCTTGCTTTGCGCCAGCACAGTCAACGGCGCCCCGCTAATCGCGAGAACCAACATCAAGCTCGCGAGCGCACGATGCTCTCCGCAGTATCTCCTGGCTTGCATCAGACCCTTTCGCCGGATTGCCGGATTACTCTCAACAGAATACACCGGAACGCGGCTTGGGAATTCGAAACCCTGGTGATATGGTGGTGTGACGCGCTACGCAAGGAAACGATTCGAGGAGGAAATTATGAATCGCCGCGACTTCTTGAAGTTCTCGGGGTTGGTGCCGGCAGTAGTCCCCTCCCTGGGCTCCTCATCGGCAGCCGCTGATTTGAACCAACCCAACAAGGAACAGGCGAATCTCACGCTCCGAATCGCTCCCGTGTCCCTGGAGATCGGTCCTGGAAAGGTCATCAAGACCGTGGGCTACAACGGGTCGGTGCCTGGGCCGATCTTCCGATTCAAGGAAGGAAAGCCGGTTACGGTCGACGTCTTCAACGAAACCGACGTCGCCGAGACGGTCCATTGGCACGGCCAGCACATCCCCTCGTCGGTAGACGGATCCGTTGAAGAAGGGACGGCGGCAGTTCCCCCCCATGGGCACCGGCGCTATCGCTTTACGCCGAAACCTGCAGGCACCCGCTGGTATCACACGCATTCCATGGCCCATGGGGACTTGAGCCGGGCCAGCTTCTCCGGCCAGTTTGGTTTCGCGATTATCGAGCCAGCCCAACACGCCGGAGACTATGACCAGGAAATCTGTGTCGCGGTGCATCACTGGGAGCCCTCGCTGGCCAACATGGGGCCTCCCGACAACGGCTGGGAGATCGCCTACCGATCGGCAACCCTGAATGGCAAGATGCTGGGAGCCGGGGAGCCGATCCGCGCGCGCGACCGACAGCGGGTCCTATTTCGCCTCTTGAATGCAAGCGCAACCGATGAGGTCCGGCTGGCGCTTCCAGGCCACCGATTCAACGTGATTGCCATGGACGGGAACCCGGTACCGCATCCGCAGATGGTGGACGTCGTTTACCTGGATATCGGCGAGCGTATCGACGCCATCGTCGAGATGAACAACCCGGGGATTTGGCTATTCGGCTCCGCCAAGGACGATGAACGCATGATGGGAATGGGCATGGTGGTCGAATACGCCAACAAGAGTGGAGAATCCCAGTGGGTCCAGCCGTCCAATGTGGGCCGCGGCCCCTGGGATTACACCCAGTTCGGGACCGGCGCAGTCGCGCCTCAGCCGGACCACACGTTCGAGATGAAATTTGCAAAGATTCCCGGCAATCGGAAGGACTTTAACCGTTGGACCATCAACGGCAAGTCCTTCCCGGAAATCGAAAAACTGCGCCTGGAGAAGGGAAAGCGATACCGGCTGGCCTTCAACAACGATACCGGCGATATTCATCCTTTGCACCTCCACCGCCATACGTTTGAGGTCACAGAGGTAGGGGGAAAGCCCATGGCGGGTCTGCTGAAGGATGTCATCAGCGTAAACCGGCGCAGCACCGCGGCCATTGATTTCGTGGCGGACAACCCAGGGTTGACGCTTTTCCACTGCCATATGCAACTGCACATGGATTTCGGCTTCATGCAATTGCTGACATACTCTGGTTAACATTCTGCTCGACCTCATCCGATTGGCGGAGCATTTTCGCGCGCGTCGCGTACGGCCGCCAAAGTGCCGCGCTTCGGGACTGGTCGCCGGAGCCCTCAGCTGCAACGACGGACGCAACTCGTGCGGCCTAGGATCACTCTCATGTTGAGCCCGGCCGCGACCGCCCCGGCCGCAATCGACAGTCCGGCACCTCGTGATATTCTACGGGGGCGAAGGCCTTTGGCAGGAGCTTTTCAGGAATGAACAAGAAGTACCGATACAGATATGCAGCCGACCGTGTCGGAGTGACGATACTCTGCGTACTTTGTGGTCGATTGGCGAGCGGCCAGGCGGGGCCTGCGCGGGAACCGTCGGTGGCACCACCCATGGCGGAGGATGTGTTCAAAAACGTCCAAGTGCTGAAGGGCATTCCGGTGGACGAGTTCATGGCCACGATGGGTGTGTTTTCCGCGGCGCTCGGCATGTCCTGTGAGGATTGCCATGCCGCCAACGACAGCAAGTGGGAAAACTACGCAGCCGACAACGGAGAGCGAAAAAAAACTGCGCGCCGGATGGTTGCGATGATGAATACCATCAACAAAAGCTTTTTCGGGGGGCGGCAAGTCGTGACCTGCTTTGCATGCCATCGTGGCGCAGATCACCCCCGGGTCACCCCGGATCTGGGAGTGATCTACGGAGCTCCGCCCGACGACGAGTTGGACGACACGGTCAAGGCGGCTCCCGGAGCTCCCCGTCCGGACCAGATTCTCGACAAATATATCGCGGCGCTCGGCGGGGCGAAGCGGCTGGCCGGCATCACCAGCTTTGTGGCCAGGGGAACCAGCTCTGGGTACGGACCGGAGAGCGCGAAGAGGCCGATTGAGATCTATGCGAGGTTCCCCGATCAGCGTACCCTGATTATACATACGGACAACGGCGACAGGACTACGACGTACGATGGGCAGGTCGGCTGGTTCGCCGCGCCGCTGAGACCCGTCGCCGTGATGGCGCTAACCGGAGGTGAGCTGGAGGGCGCGAGGCTCGACGCGTTCTTGTCGTTTCCGGGAGAGATCAAGCAAGCGCTGGGGCAATGGCGAACTGGCGCGCCTGCCATCATAGACGATCGACAGGTCGAGGTAATCCAGGGAACCAGTGCAGGCGGCTCGATCGCAACGTTGTATTTCGATCCCGACTCGGGCCTGTTAATCAGGCTGCGGCGCTATGCCGCCTCGCCGGTTGGTCGTGTTCCCACACAGTTTGATTTCTCGGACTATCGCGACGTAGCAGGAGTCAAGATGCCGTTTCACTGGACAATGACCTGGCTGGATGGACGGGAAAACGTGGAGCTGAGCGAAGTGGTACCGAACGCAAAGGTCGACTCCCAAAGGTTCATCAAACCGGCGCCATCGGTCGCCCCGGCGCGCTGACGAGCGTGGGTTACGGATTGGAGAAGATGTAGACCGCGCCCGCCCCGGGGGCCGAGTTGTCCTTCATATCTCCGTTCACTCCTTTGGCCGCGCTCGCCTCGCTGCGGGCGCTGATCGCCAATGTCTTTCCGTCTCTGCTGAGCGCCATGGCGCTGCCGAACTCATCGTAGGCCTCCGCATTGGACGCCTTGATGTACGCCTTTTGTACCCACGTGATTCCGGTGCGAGTGAACAGATAGAGCGCGCCGGAGTCCTCGGCGGACAGGTCCGCCTGATTGCCGTTAATGCCCCGGGATCCGCCGTTTTCGAGTTGAGCGCCCACGGCTAAGGTGTTGCCATCCCCGCTGACGGTCAACCGGGAGCCGAACCAATCCTCCTTGTTCGGATGGGACGATTTGATAAACGCCTGCTGCCTCCACTTGCCGCCATCGCGGAAGAAAACGTATGCCGCGCCCGTGGAGGTATCGGTCTTGTAGTCATTGTCGCACCCGGGAGGATTGATACCGGAAGCAAAGCAGTCTTCATCGGCTGCCCCTCCGACGATGGTGTTGCCATCCTGGCTGATGGCGATCTCGTAGCCGAGAGAATCGCCGTTTTCCGCGTTCGAAGCCTTTAGATACGCAGTTTGCGCCCATGCTGTACCGGTGCGAGTGAACACATAGATAGCCCCCGAGCCGCGCCGGTTCTTGTCCATTACGCCATTAATCTCCCTGGCGGAACTGTCTTCGTCGTAGGCGCTGGCGGCCAGAGTGTTCCCATCGGCGCTCAAGCCGACCGAGTAGCCGAATAGGTCGTTGGTATCGGTGTTCGACGCCTTGATATAAGCTTGCTGCGACCAGGTCGAGCCGCTCCGGGCGAAGAGGTAAACTGCGCCCGATGAAGGCTGCGAATTGTCGTTCTGATCTCCGTTGATGCCCTTGGCGCCACTATCCTCGGAGATTGCGCCCACTGCCAGCGTGTCACCGCCGGCGCTCAAACCGATGGAGAAGCCAAACTGATCACCTTTGCTTGGTGTCTTTCCAACCGCGGCCTCGCCTGTATTGGATGCTTTGAGGTAAGCCTGCTGCCTCCAGGCCATGCCGGTGCGCGTGAAAATGTAGACCGCGCCGGCCTGGGGGATGGATTTGTCGTTCTGATCGCCATTAACGCCTTTGGCGGCGCTAGCCTCGAAATGAGAAGCAACGGCCAGCGTGTTGCCGTCCTGGCTCAACGAAACCATGTGACCGAAACGATAGCTCATTCCGGGATTGGAAGCTTTGATATAGGCCTGCTGGCTCCACACGCCGTTTTTTTGAACGAAGACGTAAACCGCGCCGGACGCGTATACCGAATTGTCGTTCTGGTTGCCATTGACGCCCTTGGCACCGCTGGACTCATAGGGAGCGCCCACGGCCAACGTGCTGCCATCGCCGCTTAGGGCGACGGAGTGTCCCTCGAGCGTGCCACCGTTTCCGAAATGATCATTCGCTTCCGCATTGGAGGCCTTCAAGTACGCAACCTGTTTCAGTTGCCCGGAGCCGTATCCCCCCGAAGACGCCGACGGCGCGGAGCGATCTTGTCCGCGTGCCAGAGTGATGACCGAAAGGACCGCCACGCACACCAGCAAGACAGGAGGGGGATTCTTGGGCTTCATGTCATCACCAGAGGGTTCTCAAAACCGTTCAGTTATTGGGCCCGCCTTCCCTAGGGGCGGGTGGAGGTTGGGTCGGGGAGTCATATCCCGCAGCGGGACGCTTGCGCACTTCGGTACCGTAGTTGTTGGTGCGGAAGATTTCCGTGCCAGTATCAGTCATGACGATGTTGGCGCGATCCGTCAAATTCATATAAGGAGCGCCGCTCTTCACGCGCCGGCCGGTGAGCGTGATCTTGTCCCCGGGTTTGAGGGTGTCCTTGGTCCAACCAAAATCCTTGATCATTGCGGGCCTTGAGCCCATCTCCGCCTGCCACCGGACTACCTTGCCGCTCTCATCGGTCACATCGACAACAATGATCGAATGCGGGGTGATCAATTGCAGATCCACCACGGTTCCTTTGAGGATGGTCAGGTTGTCCTCGTAACGCCCCGCATCACCGTGGTGCGCGAAAACCGGAACCGAGGTCAACAGCAAACAGGCAGCAACCGCGTACAACGGGGAAAGGCTTTTATTCATGAGCGAGGGGCCTCCTCCAATGTAATCTCACATGTTCCCCCGCATGGTGTCAATATGGGTTCATCGTTCACACCGAGTAGAGAAGTCGACTGAGACGAGAGCCTGACGGCGATTTTAAAATGAAATCCTCCACCATGACACCCGCACGGACCTTCAACGATGAGCAGCGCGCGCGCTGGAATGGAATCGACGGCGAATACTGGACCCGTCAAAACGAGCGCCTGGACCGGACCCTCGCTCCCATTACCGGGCCGTTGCTCGCTTTTGCCGCGGCTCGTGTCGGATCAACAATAATTGACGTCGGGTGCGGATGCGGCGCCACAACCGTAGAACTGGCTCGCATGGTTGGCCCTTCCGGGCGCGTAACGGGAATCGACATCTCCGAAGCCATGCTCGGGCTCGCGAAGCAACGTTTGCGCGAGTACCCCAACACGGCCTGTCTGCTCGGTGATGCTGCTGAGCTGGGGTTGCGCGATCTGCGCGCCGAATTGATGGTTTCGCGTTTCGGAGTCATGTTCTTCGGCGATCCGGTCGCCGCCTTTTCGAACCTGCGGAGCGGGCTGGTCCCTGGCGGGCGTCTGCGCTTCGCATGCTGGCGCTCGATCCACGAAAACCCCTGGCTCCAGATTCCGCTCGAAGCTGTGTATAAGCACGCTCCGCGCCTTCCCAAGCCACAGCCCGAAGAGCCCGGACCGTTCGCCTTTGCTGACCCTGCGCGGGTAACGCGCACTCTGACCTTGGCCGGCTTTACGACACCGTCGTTCACCCCGCTGGACGTTCGATTGGACCTCGCGGCCGGCGGAGGGTTCGAAGAGGCGGTCTTCCACGCGTCTCAAGTCGGTCCCGCCAAAAGAGCACTCACCGGCCAGCCGGATGAGGTTCGAGCCGCAGCGATCGAGTCCATCCGGTGCTCGCTCACACCGTACGCTTCGACCACAGGAGTGGAGCTGGCCGCGGCCGTCTGGTTGGTGGCAGCCGAGCGTACCGATTAGACCAAAGATGCGATGACTGTCGACGGCAGCATTATGGTTACTTATCGATGAGACCGCGCGCCAACCTGGATGCGGCAACTTAGACTCGGTTCGGTCGCCTCCCTGGGTGTGCCAAACCCCTTGCGAGCCGTTCGAGACGCTGTAAAATGAGCGGGAGGCAAATGGAAACCCGGCTGCGGTTTCTGAGCGCACGTCAAACAACTTTCCAGCAAGGAAGTGTCTTATGTCGACGAAAGTTACTGAGCGCGGGCTCAAAAGGCGGGAGTTTCTTTCATCCGCCATCGCGTGGAGTGGCTTAACGGCAGCTGCAGGCGTGGTGGGGCCAACCAAGGCGTGGGGTGCGGCTTCTCGCCGGTCGCTCGACCCCGTCAATCCGGACATTCTTTTCGGGACCACCAGCTCCATCTGGGGCCGCCAGCACGACATCGTTTGGGCAGTCAAAAGAATCGCCGCCCTGGGACTCCAGGGCATCGAGCCGTACGGGGATGCCATTGAGAAATATCGGAAAAATCCGATGGAGCTCAAGAAGATTTTCGATGAAGCTGGCATCACGTTCATCGACGCCTCCAATGGAGAGATGGGCCAGTCGACCAACTTCATCGATCCGGGGGAGATCCCCAAAACCATCGCCGATCACGTGGCCTTCGCCCGTGATCTTCTCCAGCCGCTCGGCAGCGACCACTGGAAGGTCAACATGGGGCGCCGCCCGCCCGGCGGTCCGAGCGACGACCAGCTCAAAAGACTCGCCAACACCCTCAACGAGATCGGCAGGCAAACGATTGCCATGGGAATCAGACTGGCGCCGCATCCCCATATCTGGGGACCCCTGGAACGGGAACGCGACATGCGCCGGGCTATGGAGCTCACCGATCCCAGATATGTCTGGATGACAGCCGACACCGGACATCTGGTCTTGGGCGGCGGGGATCCGGCACAAATCATCAACGATTATTTCCCTCGCATCGCCGAAGTGCATCTCAAGGACACCTACGCCAAATATCGCGGCAACACCTCCACGCCGACCGAGGAGGAGCACCGCGTGGCGAGCGTTTATCACAACCTGGGCGGCGGTGGCGTGGACTTCCCAGCCGTCTTCAAGGTGCTGCGAGACAGGCACTACAAGGGCTGGGCAATTTTCGACCTGGACGGCCCGCGGAAAGGGGACGACGGCTTCGACGCCATTGGAGGAAACTTGGATCTGGCCGTCGATGATTATCTCGCGCACAACATCAACTACCTGCGCGATGTGCTGGGCGTAAGGCTGCCGCCGGCTGGTTGATCTAAACTTACGGTGCCGAGACTCTCCGGGAGCGGCACCTCCCTTCCCATCAAAAGCTATACTTTAGTCCGAACTGCAGGTGGCGGGAATCAATCACCGTGGACGTGATCTTGCCGTAGGTGTTTGTCCCGGGGCTTGCGGGGGGCAGGCTCCAAAGGGGATGGTTCGGCAGGTTGAAGAACTCGGCTCGGAATTCCAGTCCTTGACGCTCTCTGAAACGCCAGGACTTGATCACCGAAAAATCCATATCGACGATCCCCGGTCCCTTAATCGGGCAAGTGGCAGCGAATGGGTGGAGTGCACCGCAGATTCACTTGGTTTAGAATTGCCGACTGGAGAGGTCGATCTTTATGCCAATCACGCGTCGCGAACTCCTTTTCTCTGCCGCGGCCCCGGTCCTATCGACGATGTCTGCACCGGCGGCCGGCCGAGCAACAATCCACGTCGGCATCACCGTGGACACCCGGCCGGACTGGAACGGGCCTCAAAATTTTATCCGCTCCATCGATGAAGCATCCTCGGTTGGGTATCACCGGATTGAAACCTTCTGGAACTATCTCGAGCGGTGGGCCGACGAGCCGCAGGGCCTGAAACAGGAGCTTAGCAAGCGCGGCCTGACACTGGAGACTGTTTCGAATGGCGGCCGCATGCGCACGGATTTCGTCGATCCGAGCCAACGAGACAGTGTGATTGAAGACCACATGAAGCTGGTTCGATTCATCCACTGGTTCGGGTGCGACCATTTGAAGATCAACATCGGCGGCAAGCACGGGCCCGGAGATCGCACGGCGGACTACAAAGAAATGGCCAAAACCTTCAATGAACTCGGCAAGCGCATCACCGATCTGGGAATGAAGTTCGGTGTTCATCCACACCTGGGGAGTCCGTTACAGACCAGGCAGGACACCGAATCGATCATGGAGATGACTGACCCCAAGTTGGTCAACCTGATTGTCGACACCGGCCACACTACGATGGCGGGCATGGACCCGGTTCAACTGACCCGCACCTACCTGCATCGCATCATCGAATACCACATCAAAGATGTCGCCCCTGAAAACAAGGGTGGGTTTCACGGCGAGCTGCATGGGCCATACAACACCACGGCCGAAAATCGAATCTTTTTCGAACCGGGCAAGGGCGGCGTGGACTTCGCCGGAATCAAGCAGATTCTGGACCAAAACAGCTGGACCGGATGGTGGACCGTGGAACTCGACCGCACCGGAACCACGGCCAAGGAGAGCTGCACGATTGCGAAGAAGTACCTCGAGAACCTGGGCCTTGCGGTATAGGTTTCCGCTCGCTCAACTAGAGGCCGGCATGTCAAAAAGCTGCTTTTGGATTACGCCCTTGACTTTCATCTCGCTGCTATGCCCGTCGGGCAGCAACGCCCAAAATGCGACAGCGGCACGGGATTGGCTGACTTGGGGTTACGATCAAGAACGAACCGGCTGGAACCGGGGAGAAACGACACTCTCCAAGGATAACGTTGCGAGGCTGGAGCTGAAGTGGAAGATTCAGCTCGCTACGCCACCGAAGGAAGTAGCACTGTCGACCTTAACCGCCCCGCTGGTAGTCGAGGGCGTAAATACTTCACAGGGCAGAAAGACGCTGGTCTTCGTCGTCGGCAGCGACGATACTGTTTTCGCCATCGACGCGGACACCGGCGCGGTTCTATGGCAGAAGACGTTCGCCAACAAGCTGACGGCCCCGCAGACCGCCACCTGGCTATGCTCGAACACGCAGAACGCAACCCCAGTCATCGACAAGGCCAAAGGCATCCTTTATCTGAACGCCAGTGACGGCAAGTTGCGCGGCCTCAGTTTGATCGACGGTGAGGACCGCATAACGCCGACGGATTTTATCGTGCCGTTCGCCAGAAACTGGAGTCTGAACCTGATCGACGATGTCATCTATTCACCGAGTGCGCGCGGATGTGGCGGAGTGATGGCGCACTTCTCGGCCATCGATGTAAGCGATCCGATTCGCCCGCAGCTGTCGCGCTTTTACACCAGCGGCGGCAGACCGGCAGGCGCTTGGGGCCGCGGCGGCATGGTGAGAGGTCCGAAAGGCATCTACGCACAGACGGCCGACGGCCTCTCGGACCCGGCCTCGGGGATCTTCGGTGAGACCGTGCTGGCGCTCGCTCCCAAGCAATTGCGGGTGATCGATTCGTTCACGCCCTCCAATTGGCGATATCTGAACGAGAAAGACCTCGATCTGGGTTCGGCAAGTCCACTCGTGTTCCCCTTCCAGAATCGAACGCTGGTAGCCAGCGCCGCCAAGGAGGGCGTGATTTACTTGCTCGACGCCAATGTCTTAGGAGGCGGAGCGCCGGAACACTCGAAGCCGTTGTACCAATCTGCGCGCTTGGGAAACGATGAGGAAATGCTCGGAGGCCGTGGCGTCTGGGGAGCCATGGCCACCTACGAGGATGCACAGGCAGGCCGCTTCCTGTACGTGCCCATGTGGGGGCCGCCCTCCAAGAACGCACCTCAGTTCCCACACCGCTATGGCGATACACCCGATGGCAGTGTCATGGCATTCCGGGTGTCGGCCGAAGCGCAACAGCTGACACTGATTCCGGTGTGGATCTCACGCGACATGCATGTCCCGGATCCGCCGGTGGTAGCCAACGGCGTGGTATACGCGATTCAGACGGGGGAAAACACGGTCCAAAACCCAGGACGCCCAGGTGGAGATGTAACCGGCGGGGGTGGAAGCCAAGGATCCCGGGGTGGCGGCCCACAGGTTCCGTCGGGCGAACGCGTAGAGCAAGCTTCTGCGACCGCAGCAGCCCTAAAAGCCGCCAAGTTCCGCGCCACACCGGTGAGTAACCTGGTCCTTTACGCATTCGATGCGCAAACAGGGAAACAACTGTACTCGAGCGAGAAAATCATAAGCAGTTGGGTCCATTACAGCGAGCCTGTGGTGGCGATGGGAAAGATCTTCGTTGTTTCGTGGGATGCCCACGTCTACGCTTTCGGGCTCAAACCCTAGACGAGGTGAACCCGGCCACCAAACCGAGTCGGCTTGGCCGCCTGCTAACTTGCTCTCATTAGTCTGATAAAATCTCGATCAGCGCACGAAAGGGGCGCCAGGCGGATTCGGAAGAAACGTACGGAAAAATTAGCTCGGCCTGCGAACCGGTAACGCGAGGGGCCGAGCACGAAGGAGACGTCGAATGAATCGCTTGTCACTGAATATTGCCTTGTTGGTCGCTTTTGGGTTGGCCCCATTTTATGCCTCGGGGCAGCAGTCCGCGCAACCCCCGAGGCCGAACGCCGATCCTTACGCCAATAATCCGGATGCGGGAAAGCTCACATTTCCGCTTGCCGCTCCGGCCGGCAAGGACAGCGGCGCCATCAAAACCGCGCCGCCAGGAGCGGTGAACGTTGGGCCGTTTGACATGAACGCTTGGAAGTACGGAACCAATTTCAATCCGCCTGCCGGCTCCAAGATCTGGAATCCGGTAAAGCTCAAGATGATGCAGGGCGGCAAGGTGACAGGCGGAACCTTGTTCAGCTCTACGGATCCAGAAACGTATTGTGCGATGGCGAATGCCGGCTATGACTTCATCTGGACCGAAATGCAGCACAACGCGCGGGACTGGGAGCAAGTCGCTCGGATGTGGCGCGCTTGTCCCCACGCCAAAGCCGTTCCAGGCGTTCGCGTCGCGTACACCGACGAACGAGAGATCCAGCATGCGGCCGACGCGGGCGCCCTGGTCATTGTGGTGCCAACCGTCGATACCGTTGAGGAAGCCAAAGCCGCGCGGGATTGGGCCTATTTCCCCCCGCTCGGAAAGCGCAGTAACGGCGGCGGCCAGGCTTTTGATCCGGCAGTGTGGGGCAGCGTCCCCGGCGGTTACCGCGCTACGATCAACGACAACATCGTTCTGATTCTCATGATCGAGACGCTCGAGGGAATCAAAAACGCCTATGAGATCGCCAAGATTCCAGGTGTGACCGCGGTTTTCGCGGCCAGCGGAGATCTCGGGAACTTCTCGGGATATGCGCAAGGCACGCCCGACTATGAGCGGTTGATTAACGTCGTGCATGACGCCGCAATTGAAGCTGGAAAGCGTCTCTGCGGTCCGTTTGCATGGCGCGATCGCGCGGACTTCACGTGCTTCCAGGCCGGCAGCGAGACGGCGGCCATTGCACGGGGCGTGGCCGCCGAACTCGGGCCGCTCGCGAATACTCAAGCGAAAGTCGAAGTGGGTCCGCTCGCCGAGCCTGCAGGCAAGCGCTGAGTACGCGCCGCCAGTTGGCCCGAACCCCTGCCCGGAAGGGTTCCTCCGGTGCGGAAGGTCTGAATTGCGAGTACGGTCAGGCCGCGCGGACGTCACGCCTGGTAGACTGTTGCGCCGCCTACCATCGTGCGGACGATCTGAATGTCCTTGATCTTCTCTTTGTCGACGGTGAAAAGATCGTCCGACAGCACGACGAAGTCCGCCAGTTTGCCGGGGGTGATCGAGCCCTTGATCGCCTCCTCATGTGAGTTGTAAGCCCCGTAGATCGTGTTGACCCGCAATGCCTCGTCCACACTGATTCGCTGGTTGGCTCCCCAGGTC
>JAGWQP010000623.1 GCA_028876805.1 Acidobacteriota bacterium
CAAGGACCTTCACCCGGAAGCGCGGCCCCGGATCATCTCCGACAACGGGCCGCAGTTCATTGCCAAAGGCTTCAAGGAATTCATTCGGGTCTCGGGAATGACCAACGTCAGAACTTCACCCTACTATCCCCAATCGAACGGAAAAATCGAACGTTGGCACAAATCACTAAAAGGAGATTGCATCCGGCCGGGAACGCCGCTGTCGCTGGAGGATGCGCGTGGCTGGTGGAGGGCTACGTTGAACATTACAACGATGTCCGCTTGAACAGAGCCATCGGCTGCATCACGCCGAAAGACATGCTCGCCGGCCGTCAGCAGGAGATCCATGCTCAGCGAGATCGGAAGCTGGAGGAGGCACGAAAACAGCGTCAGATTCGTCGGCACCACGCCGCGAAGAAGGGTGTGTCACCCGGGCAGTCTCCTTGACGGGAAAGGAGAGAAACTGTTATTCTCCTTTTCCAGATAGGAGAGCCTTTGACGAGACCGGTTGAACTCCCGCAGGGTACACTCGAGATTCTTATCCTCAAGGCGATTTCGCTTGGCCCACTGCACGGTTACGGTATCCTGCTGCGCATCCAACAGATCTCCGGAGAGCGACTCGAGATCCTGCAGGGCTCCTTCTACGCCGCAATTTATCGTCTGGAACGCCGGCGTTGGATCGAAGGCAAGTGGGGTGAGTCGGAGAACAATCGCCGCGCCCGGTTTTACTCGCTCACCGCTGCCGGTACGCGTCGACTCAGGGCCGAGACCGCGAAATGGTCCGACATGGCCGCTGTCGTCGCCAGCATTCTAGCCAAGAGGGCGGAAGAGATATGAGTCTCCTCGCCGCAATTTGCAAGCTCTGGCAATCCATCAAGCCACGCACCCACGGCGATGTAGAAGAAGAGTTTCGTTCTACCCTCGACGCCTACCGGGAAGATTTGATCCGCGAGGGTCTCCCCGAAGAAGAAGCCCGCCGCAGAGCCCGCATTGACCTCGGCCAGCCCGGCGCCCAAAACGAAACCTACCGCGATGCCATCGGCCTACGCTTCTTCGATGAGTTGGGGGGAGATATCCGCTACGGTCTCCGCGCCCTTCGCCGCAACCCTGGCTTCGCCGCTGTCGCCGTGCTCTCCCTCGCGGTCGGCATTGGCGCCACCACGGCGATGTTCTCGCTCATCTACGCCGTCCTGCTGTACCCGTTTCCTTACGCCGGCGCCGACCGCATCGTGAACCCCGTCATGATCAACCAGCAACATCCTGACCAGTGGAGCTGGTTTTCCCTCAACCAGGCACAGCTTGATGACCTGCGCCTTGCAGCCCCGGTCGATTCCGCGCTTGGCTTCAACCCCTCTCATATGGAGATCACAGGCGGCGGACTGCCCGAAGACATCTCTGGCGTCTACCTCACAGAGAATGCCGGGACTTTTTTTGGCGTGCGCCCGCTTCTTGGCCGCACCATCGAGCCGTCCGACGCGGAGAACGGCGGCCATGCCATCGTGGTTCTCAACTACCGCTTCTGGCTGCGCCGCTTCGGCGGCGATCCCCACATCGTCGGGCAAACGCTCGAAATCAATCACGCCCCCTACACCATCGCCGGGGTCATGCCGCGCAGCTTCGCATTCAATGACCTTACCGACGTCGGCGACGTCTACCTGCCAGGCAGCCTGATGCGTCCCCAAATAGAATACCTGGCGTGGCTCAAACTGCGGCCCCGCGTCACGCTAGCCGCCGCCAACGCTGCGATCGAGCCTATAGTGCGCCAGTTTACGAAAGGGCGTCCCGAGCCCGATCACTGGCATTTCGTGCTCAAGCCCATCCTTGCGCCTTTCCAACAGGAAACCGGCCAAAGCCTGGCGCTTCTTCTTGCAGGCGTTGTGCTCCTGCTAACCATCGGCTGCGCCAACTGTTCCATCCTGCTGCTGGCCCGGGGCCGCACCCGCCAGCATGAGCTCGCCATCCGCAGTGCGATCGGCGCCAGCCGCTGCCGCATCGTCCGCCAGTTGCTCGTGGAAGCTGTCGTCATCTCCTCGGCAGGCGCGGTCCTTGGCGTGGCTGCGTCGTATTGGCTTGCAAGGCTTCCCTTGCTGCTTTCCCCGGATTCCTTTCCGGCGGAATCCGTCATCCGCATCAATGCCTCCATCCTCGCGTTTTCCGTCGCGCTCGCGCTCGTCTGCGGCATCCTCTTCGGTCTAGTTCCCGCATTGCGTCTCTCGCGTCACGATTCCGCGCGTATGCTCCCCGGCAGGGGCGTTGCCGCGGCTCCCGTAGGGCATCGCTGGAGCGTTCTCATCGCCGCGCAAGTCGCGCTCACGCTTCTTCTCATGGCAACCGCGGGCACCGCCATCCACAGCTTTCTGCGGCTCATGCAGATGCCGCTTGGCTACGATCCCGAAAATGTCATGAAGCTCGGCATCGGGCTACACATCCACAACTCGGACGAGTGGAGCCGCATTCAGTCGCGCGAGGCGCGCACCGCTTACGTCGAGCAGCTCCGGGAGAAGGTCGCATCCGTCCCCGGTGTCTCCACGGTCGCTGTCGCGGCCGACGCCACGCCGCCCAATCCTGGCGCTAAAAGCTCCTTCGATATCGACGGAACGGGCGGTCGCGAGCAGCCGCAGGCCCGGGTGATGCTGGTCGACCAGCGATATTTCGCTGCGCTCCGCATCCCTCTGCTTCAGGGTCGCGTGTGGAATACGGATGAAAACACCCGAGGAGACTTCATAGCGATTGTCAATCACGCTTTCGCGACACGCTATCTCTCCTCGTCCAACGCCCTCGACCGGCGGCTGCGCATTCCCGCTCTCACAGGCCGGGGCCGCTACGCGGCTGCGTCTGAGCACAGCACCGGGTGGCGTCAGATCATCGGCGTCGCCGGCGATGCGCGCAACGACGGCGTCGATCGTCCCGTCCTTCCTGCCATCTACGTTCCGTACACCACCGTGATGCCGAATTACGTTCAGCTCTTCGTCCGCACCCAGGCCGATCCGCTTGCCAGCCTGCACTCCATCCGCGCCGCCATCGCATCGGTCGGTTCCGACCAGCAGATCTCCAGCGGCTCCTTCAACGGCACCTTCACCCTCAGCCAAGCCATCGAGCGGGACGAACAGTACAGCCGCCAGCGCCTCTTCTCCATATTGTTTAGCGTCTTCGCTGCCATGGCGCTCGCGCTCGCGCTGATCGGCATCTTCAGCGTCGTCGCTTACAGCATCGCGCAGCGCACAACGGAGTTCGGCCTCCGCCTGGCGCTCGGCGCGCCACGCGCCCACGTTCTGTGGGTCGCTGCGCGGATCGCGCTCGTCAGCGCGGCTGCGGGCGTTCTCATCGGCCTTACGTTGGATAGCTTCCTCGGCGTCGTTCTCGCCCAGTGGATGCAAAACGCCTTTGCCGCAGGCAGTTTGTTCGCAGCCGCCGCGCTCCTGGCTCTCAGCGCGCTTCTGGCCTGCCTATTGCCCGCTCGCTACGCCATTGTCGTTCCACCCGCCGAGGCTCTCCGCAATGCATAAAGCGTGTCCCATGACCAGGGTGCGGGGTACGGGCTAACGGTGTTGGGGTGCGGCAGAGTCCCTCCGGGCACGACTTGCGAGCGTAGCTCGTTACGCTCGCGATTGCTAAAGCTAAAAGGGCACTACGTCAGTCGTTGAGTCCCACACTTCGCAGCTACAAAACAAAGATCGCGGTACGGGCGTGGATCTGTTTCTATCTCATCGCAGCGGGAAGGGTCATCTGGACTGACCGTTCTGAATCGACGCAAACTATTGCAGCACTCCGTGCGAAGAATCAGGAATTAGAGCAGAGTCTTCAAGTCAGATACCATGAGGTTTCGCCAGCCGTGAACACTACAAACCCCGATGAGGCGAACCGGCTCCGGGCTCTTCGGGATCGCCACTATGAACTGCTTCGCCCCGTCTTGCGGCATGAATCTTCTCTCTTAAAAGGTGTTGGTGGCGAATTCCAAAATCGGCCTGAATTCCGGGATTTTTTGAGATTTTGATACGATGCCGGCATGCACGACATCCTCGTCGTTCTCCTTCATTCGATCGTCACCGGCGTCCGGCTTATAAAACCGGGTGGCCTTCGTGCCGTCATCGCGG
>JAGWQP010000624.1 GCA_028876805.1 Acidobacteriota bacterium
CCCGCCGCAGGGGCAGCCGCCACTCTTTTTACACCCTCCGGAGGTCGCGCAGCCGGCTGAAGCCACTAAACCGTGCGGTATGTTCCTTCCACATCATTGAGGCAAGCCGCTCGTCGACTGCCTCGACCCTAAAGCGACTTTATCCGGCGCCGTAAGGGAGGCCGGCGGGCACGCTGCTTTCCCTCTTGAGACTGGTTTCGGCAGCCTTTGGGTTCCGAACTACGGCGACAAAACCGTCTCGACGACCGACGAAACGCCCCACCGCATCGTAGCTCCGATTGAGTGGCCGCCAGCGACGGTGGCCGTGGCGCCGCTTCCGAGGGTGTATGGCTCGTGACCGATGCGAAAGGAGGTGAGAGTAACAATGGGGGAAGGTCGCGTGCGGGTCGCTGAGTTTGAGAGTCCGGTCTCCGAGATCGACCCGGGCGGCCAATCGGGTTGTCCGACGAGGGCCCGGTCGCGGAGCGATTCCGTCCGTTTGGAAGTTCAGCCCGAGCGGCCTTAACAGTCATTCCCCTTATCCGGGCGATAGAAATTATTCGTGCCGACGGGAAGCGTTCTTCTGGCATACTAAGCGCATGTTTTCCGCCAGTGCAGGCGTGGCCGTCCGAGCGCGAATTGCGCTCGAGGTCTTTCTCCGCCTGACGCGGATGGATGTTTGCTGCGGTCCTCCCGCCTGCCGGTAAGCGCGTCTTCTCCATCAAATTGTTGACATCGGAAGGAGGTGTGTACTCATGAGCGGTTCACCTGTTCTGTGGGAGGAAGTCGTCGAGGGCGGCGCGACATGGTCGCACGTTTTGAAACGCGGTACCACGTTGCGAATCTCCGATCCCGGGGGAAATGCCAACGTGGGTGCGATCTTTTACAACTTTGAATGCCCGGCGGAACGTTTTAATATCCCCGATTCCCTCAAGGCGCAGCACATCGCGCGTCTGACCGAGGGCTTGGTGCTGTATTCCGATATGGGCCGGATCCTCTGTTCAATCACCGAGGATACGGCCGGCTGGCATGACCCGATCGGCGGCAGCTCGAATGCTGCTCTGGTCAGGGAAAAATACGGGGCGAGCCGCTACCAGGACTGCCACAACGATTATCACAAGAACACTCGCGATGGGTTTCTAGTGGAACTAGCCAAGTGGGGCCTCGGCCCGCGCGACTTGGCCGCCAATGTAAATTTCTTCAGCCGCGTCGACGTGGCCGAGGACGGCAGCATGGCGTACCACGTGGGGAATTCCAACCCGGGTGCGCACGTGGACCTGCGCGCCGAGATGAACGTGCTCACTATCCTCAACACCTGCCAGCATCCGCTCGATCCCAATCCGAACTACGATCCGCACCCCGTGAAACTATCGATCCGGCAGGGGCCGGCAGCCGGGCCAAATGATCCGTGCCGCCTCTCGCGTCCCGAAAATGAACGCGGCTTCACTCTCACGGAGCGATATTTCTTATGAGCGGCACGCGCCTTGTCGCAAGCAGACTCGATCCGCGGGATGCCGTGTACAGCTCGG
Source organism: Acidobacteriota bacterium (assembly GCA_028876805.1). GTDB lineage: Bacteria > Acidobacteriota > Terriglobia > Bryobacterales > Bryobacteraceae > PSRJ01. Next base: position 1,509 of record JAGWQP010000624.1, read on the forward strand.
TCATTGCCGCGGGCGAGCCCTGGATATATGAAATTTTGAAGGGACAGTATCTCCGAATCGTGGACCTCGACGGCAATCAGGCCGTCGACACGCTCTTCTACAATGCGAGCGATCCCAGCGACCGCTACAGCGCACAAGATACCATTCGCTCGCAGAGAAACATTTACCTGACCACCGGCACGCGGTTGCTGTCCGCCGCGGGCACCGTTCTGCTGACGATTGTCGCCGACACTTGCGGCCGGCACGACACCCTGGGCGGTGCGTGCGCCAACGAGAGCAACATGGTCCGATACGCGCTCGAGAAGCGGCATATGCACGCCTGCCGCAACAGCTTTTTGAAAGCCGTTCTCGCTTGGGGCCATGGCCTGGACAAACGCGACATTACCAGCAACATCAACTTTTTTATGAACGTGCCGGTCACACCGGAAGGCAGGCTCACGTTTGAAGACGGCATTTCCGAGCCCGGCAAATATGTCGAGATGCGCGCCGAGACCGATGTCCTGACGCTGATTAGCAACTGCCCGCAGCTCAACAACCCGTGCAACGCCTACCATCCGACGCCGGTCGAGGTGCTGATCTGGAATGGACAGGGCGACTGATGTTTTCGAAGGTCCTGATCGCAAACCGGGGCGCCATCGCCAGCCGCCTCATTCGGACGCTCCGGCGGATGAAGGTCGGTTCGGTTGCTGTCTATTCGGAAGCCGACCGCCACTCCCTCTACGTCAAACAGGCTGACGAGGCGGTACCCATCGGCCCGGCACCCGCAACTCTCAGTTACCTCTCGATACCGGCCCTCGTCGATGCCGCGCGGAAGACCGGCGCAGAAGCCATTCACCCCGGCTATGGTTTCCTGAGCGAGAATGCCGATTTCGCCGAGACATGCGCCAAAAACGGTGTCGTGTTTGTGGGGCCGACGCCAGAGCAGATCCGCGCCTTCGGCTTCAAGCACACTGCGCGAAAGATCGCCTTGGAAAACGGTCTCCCTCTGTTGGCTGCGACCGGCTTGTTGCAATCAGCCGAGGAAGCGTGCGCGGCCGCGGCCGCAATTGGCTATCCGGTGATGCTCAAGAGCATCGCCGGTGGCGGCGGAATCGGGATGCGCGTGTGCCAGTCGTCGGCCAAGCTAGCCGAAGCCTTCGATGGCGCCCAGCGATTGAGTCACTCCAGCTTCTCGACCGGCGGCCTCTATCTGGAAAAATTCATCTCCAAGGCGCGGCACATCGAGGTACAGATCTTCGGTGATGGCGCTCGCAGCGTGGTGGCGTTAGGTGAGCGCGATTGTTCCGCACAGCGCCGCCACCAGAAGGTCATTGAAGAGACGCCAGCGCCGCAACTGGGCGGCGAGGCTCGGGCGAAACTCCTGGCCGCTGCAGTACGGCTCGGCAAAGCGGTCCGCTATTTGTCGGCCGGCACGGTGGAGTTCTTGTACGAGCCCGATTCGGGCGCGTTCTACTTCCTGGAAGTGAACACGCGTCTCCAGGTGGAGCACGGGGTAACCGAAGAAGTCACCGACGTCGACCTGGTGGAATGGATGCTGCGCCAGGCCGCCGGCGAGATGCCGCGCCTCGATGAACTATACATCGAGCCCTCGGGCTGTTCGATCGAAGCGCGCATCTACGCCGAAGATCCGGCGAGGGATTTTCAGCCAAGCCCGGGTACGCTTTCTCAGGTCGCCTGGCCGGAGGCCGCGCGCGTCGAGACCTGGGTCGAATCGGGTTCAGAGGTAACGCCGTATTACGATCCGATGCTAGCCAAGATCATCGTGCACGCGGCGGATCGGCCCGCCGCCCTTAAGAAGCTCGGTGCGGCGCTCGCCGAATGCCGCCTCTCGGGCATCGAGACTAACCTCGAATACCTCCGGCAAATTTGCGACGATCCGGAATTTCAGGCCGGCGGCATTACGACGTCTTACTTGCGCACCCTGTCCTATCGGCGGCGCGATGTGGAGGTCGTCGAGTCTGGAACCCAGACGACGATCCAGGACTTTCCCGGCCGCCTCGGATATTGGCACGTCGGCGTTCCGCCCTCCGGACCCATGGACTCGCTGGCGTTCCGATTGGCCAACCGGCTCATCGGAAATGCGGTAGACGCACCGGGGCTCGAGTTCGCCGTCACCGGCCCGGTTCTGCGTCTCAGTTTCGATACGACTATTGCGTTGACGGGGGCCGATTTCGAAGCCCGTCTGAATGGCGAGCCGCTTTGCCGGTGGAAGGCCACGCCCGTTCGCGCCGGCTCGCTGCTCGAACTCGGTCGCGTGATCGGCAGCGGCTCGCGCGGTTACCTATCGGTGTTGGGCGGCTTCGACGTGCCGGATTACCTGGGCAGTCGCAGCACCTTCATCCTGGGCCGTTTTGGCGGTCATTGCGGCCGAGCGCTACGCGCGGGTGACATCCTTCACGTTGCTCTTCACGGCCAGGAACCCGACAGCGACTCGCCCGCTCGGCAAGTGTTGCACTCGGCTCTGATTCCGCAGTACGGCCCGGAGTGGGAAATCGGCGTGCTCTACGGGCCTCACGGCGCGCCCGACTTCTTCACTGCCGAAGACATCGAGATGTTCTTCTCGACCTCCTGGAAGGTCCACTACAATTCCGACCGTACCGGAGTCCGGTTAATCGGGCCGAAACCGATATGGGCGCGGAAAGACGGCGGCGAGGCCGGGCTCCATCCTTCCAACATCCACGATAACGCCTATGCCGTCGGAACCGTCGATTTCACCGGCGATATGCCGGTGATCCTGGGCCCCGATGGTCCCAGCCTGGGCGGCTTCGTGTGTCCCGCGACGGTGGTCGAGGGCGAGCGTTGGAAGATCGGTCAGCTCAAGCCCGGCGATCGGGTCCGCTTTCGCGCCATCTCGCTCGTCCAGGCGATCAGCCTGGAGGAGGAGCTGGACACCTCGATCGAAACGCTGGCGGGCGCATTGCCACGCCTTCCCCCAAGTTCCGCCGTGTCCGGATCGAGCATCGAGACACCGATCCTGGGCCAACGCCCCGGTGTCGTGTGCCGGGCCGATGGAGATCGCTGTCTACTGGTCGAATATGGACCCAACGTACTCGATCTCGACCTCCGCTTCCGCGTGCACGCGCTCGAAAACCGGCTGCGCCACACGAGGCTCTCCGGCATTCTCGAGATCACGCCTGGAGTTCGCTCGCTCCACATTCGATACGACAGCCGCCGCCTCAAACGCGAAACATTGCTCGAGGCCGTCGACAGCTGCGAAGCGCAGATTACGGATCTCGACGATATCGTGGTGGCGTCGCGCGTCGTGTACTTGCCGCTTTGCTGGGATGACCCGGCTACTCAACTGGCGATCCGGAAGTACATGCAAAGCGTGAGGCCGGATGCCCCCTGGTGCCCCAGTAACATCGAATTCATTCGCCGCATCAACGGCCTCTCCTCGATTGACGAGGTGAGGCATATCGTGTTTGGGGCAAGTTACCTGGTGCTCGGGCTGGGGGACGTTTATCTGGGTGCGCCCGTCGCCACGCCGCTCGACCCGCGGCACCGCCTGGTCACCACGAAATACAATCCGGCACGGACCTGGACCCCTGAAAACGCCGTGGGCATCGGCGGCGCCTATTTGTGCGTCTACGGCATGGAGGGCCCGGGCGGTTACCAGTTCGTCGGCCGCACGCTTCAGATGTGGAATACGTACCATTCCACGCGCGAGTTCGAACCGGGCACGCCGTGGCTGCTCAGATTCTTCGACCAGATTCGCTTCGAACCCGTGCCGGCCGCCAGACTCCTCGAAATTCGCGAGGCCTTCCCGCACGGCGGATATACTCTGCACATCGAGCCGGAAAGCTTTCGGCTCCGGGATTATCACGCCTTTATTTCTTCCACCGAAAAGGAAGCGGCGGCCTTCAAGAAGCGGCAGCAGGCGGCGTTTGTCGCCGAAAGAGAGCGTTGGGCTACGGTGGCCGCGGACCAGTTTCCCGATCGATCGGAATCGGAGCCGGACGTTACCCCGCCCGATCTATCGGTGCCCGACGGATGCCGGCCGGTCTGCTCGCCACTCACGGCCAGCGTGTGGAAGATCGCCGTGGAAACGGGTCAACAAGTCCAAGCCGGACAAAGACTGGTGGTACTAGAGGCCATGAAGATGGAAATCGCAGTCGTGGCACCAGCCGCCGGCGTGATCGAGCGGCTGAACTGCGGACTCGGCGCGTTGGTTTCACCCGGCCAGCAACTGGTGACGCTTCGTGGGGAGGTATCTTCATGACCTCCGACCAGGCCTTAAATATGGGCGCGTTGCGAGAGCTCTACCGGTCGGGACAAGCCCGGCCGTCCGATGTCGTAGCCGCACTGTACGACCGGATTCGTCAAGCGCCGCTTCAACCGGTCTGGATCTCGCTTGTGCCGCGTGAGACCGCGCTCGCTCAGACGCGCGAGTTGGAGCGCGATCCGTTAGCCCGAGCACGGCCGCTCTACGGCATTCCGTTCGCCATCAAGGACAATATCGATCTGGCCGAATTGCCCACCACCGCCGGCTGCCCCGCCTATGCTTACTCGCCGTCCCGAAGCGCCACTGTAGTCGAGGCGCTGGTGAACGCCGGAGCCATCCCAATTGGCAAAACCAATCTGGACCAATTCGCCACTGGGCTGGTTGGCACGCGTTCTCCGTACGGCGCCTGTTCCAGTGTTTTCGACCCACACTATATCTCGGGAGGCTCAAGTTCCGGCTCGGCGGTAGCGGTGGCTGGCGGGCTGGCGACCTTCGCTCTCGGTACCGATACGGCCGGCTCCGGACGGGTACCGGCGGCGTTCAACAATCTCGTCGGGCTCAAGCCGACACGGGGCCTGCTCAGCAACCTCGGCGTGGTACCGGCCTGCCGGACTCTTGACTGTGTTTCGGTCCTCGCCGCGACGGCTAGCGACGCCCTCACCGTGTGGCAGGTGAGCCGCGGTTTCGACGCCGGTGATCCGTTCTCGCGCGTCCCCAAGCCCGGCCAGAGCGCCGCGGTCTGGCTGGGTGGGCCGTTCCGGTTTGGCGTGCCGGCCGCACCACAACTTGAGTTTTTCGGGGATGAGCAGGCCGCCCGGCTCTACCGCACTTCC
>JAGWQP010000625.1 GCA_028876805.1 Acidobacteriota bacterium
GCGCTGGGTACGATGCGGTTCGCGGCGGCTACCCTCGGGTGGAAACTCCGTCTCCTCGATCGTGTGGGCGCTGCCGCTGTGTCACAACTTCTCGGGCTCGATCGCCAGGCTGACTACGCAGGCGCGGAGCGAGAGAATCCCGAACTCGTGGCACTTGTCGTCCGGGAGAAATGGGCCAGCGACCGGGGCCTCTGCCTTTCCAGAGAGTTAGTATCCGAGGTGGCCGCTTCTCGATGGTACGGCACGGCTAACATTCTCAGTCCCGAGCACGGCGTCGATTGGCCAGTGGTCGACCAAGTGGCTGTTGCCACCACGAATCTGAGTACTGCCGCCGACGCAGACTTCTCCAGGTCCCCTTCGGAGGAAGAGCTCTTCGGGGCGCCAGTTCGGTCCGGGACTTTCACTGCGGAAAAAGTGATCCTGGGGCGCAGAAGCGCGGTGAGCATGGACGCATCCACCTCGATTCCTGCGGCGACCTTCTTCCGGATGTTGGCTCGTCTCGTACCCACCCGAGACCGCCGATCTATGCCGTGGGACGTCCTGCCTTGGCGCCCACGCATCCACCTGGGCCTCTTCGTGCACCGCGTGAACGACCTGCCTCCTGGTCTCTACGTGCTCGCTCGCGATCCGGAGAAGGTCCAGAAACTCCGCCAGGCGATGCGGCCTGAGTTCCTGTGGCTACGCCCTCCGTCGTGTCCGCATGGCCTTCCGCTGTACCTGCTCAAAGAAACGGACTGCCGGACTCTGGCCGCGAGCGTCTCCTGCGGCCAAGACATCGCGGGGGACGGGGCCTTCAGTCTTGGGATGATCGCCGAATATATGGACAGCCTAGTTGCCTATGGCGCCAGCTTCTACCGAAATCTCTTCTGGGAGGCCGGTCTGGTGGGCCAGGTGCTGTACCTCGAGTCGGAAGAGGCGGGCATTCGTTCGACCGGGATCGGCTGCTACTTCGATGATCCGGTTCACGAGGTCTTCGGCATCTCTTCGAGGGATTGGCAGAGCTTCTACCACTTCACGGTGGGTGGCCCGATCGAGGACAGACGCCTTACCACGTTGCCTCCGTACCATGGAGGGGGAGAGGAAACCGGTTCCGTTCCGGCGCACTGAGTTCAACGAGCGCCGCGGACCTGGCACTGCGGCGGAGCCTGCCGGACACAGCCGACCGCCCTCCTGGCTCCCAACGCAAAGGGGATGCCTTGCTGGCGAACTGCGCGGCGGCGTGGACCTGCCTGCACTGTGAAGAGGAAATCAAGCCCAAGCGACTGGATGCCGTCCCGTGGACGAAGTTCTGCATCCGGTGTCAGGAAGCTGCCGACCGTCACGAGTTCGAGACCGAAGCTGGCGACGCCATCGACGAGTTTCTGGCTGACGCTGCCTAATTTAGGGCGCGCCCGTCCGCTTCCGCGTGAAAGACACCCACCCGAGAATCCTGTGAGGTACCGCATCAACCCGAAGATTCAGCAATTTTGACAGCTTATCGGCATTGAGCGAGGTAATCACGTTTTCCGTGGCGGCGGGCAGCAGGACGTCAGATTCGAGGAACAGGGTTTGGTCCTTGTCCAGTTCCTCGCCACCAGAAAATCCGTTGATCGTTCCGGTCTCTTGCGGTGCTGGGCGAGCGCTGCGATATCGAGGCTCTTGGGGTTCTAGGTCGCGCCATCGTATTCCACGATGCTGACGATCTTGAAGCCATTCGCGCTCATGACCTTGGCGGCCATTCC
>JAGWQP010000626.1 GCA_028876805.1 Acidobacteriota bacterium
AATCGTGGGCCGCGGCCGCTTAGCGGTGTCGCGGTGGTTCCGGTTGTTTGCCTCAAGAGCGATCCGACGATCACCCGATCGCCTTCTTTGAGATCGCCTCCCGTCACTTCGGTAAAGGCGCCATCGGTAATTCCGAGCGACACGTTAACCGGCTTCGGCTGGTTGTCCCGATCGAGAACCCACACCAGATGAGTGCCCGGCTTCAGATTCGGCGGAGCGCCGGTGGACCGGAAGCGCAGTGCCGCATCTCGAATTTTGAGAGCGTTGTCGTGCTGCTCGATGAGTATCTTCACAGTGGCCGTCATTCCGGGGAACAATTTCAGGTCCGGATTGGCCACCGAGATCACCACATCGTAGGTGATCACGTTCTGCACGTTGATGGCCGCTTTGCGAATGGATGTAACCGCGCCGCGGAAAATCTGGTTCGGGTACGCGTCGACCGTGAAGGTGGTCGCCATTCCCACCCGCACCCGGCCGACATCGGCTTCCGAGACGTTGGTGTCCACCTGCATTTTGGTGAGGTCTTGCGCGATAGAAAACAGCGTAGGCGCCGCGAGGCTCGCGGCGACGGTCTGGCCTACGTCGATGTTGCGCGAAACCACCACGCCATCCACCGGAGCAAGAATGTACGTGTGATCGAGATCGGCCTGGGCCTGCGCGACGGCGGCCTGTGCCTGTTTGACCTGCGCCTGCGCGGAAGCCAGACCGGTCTCCGCCACGTGAAGCCCTGCCTGGGCGGCGCTGACGCTATCCTGGGCCGCCTTCACCTGCGCGTTGGCAGCATTCAGATTGGCCACGGCTTGATCGTAGGTGGCCTGGGCGGTCTCGCCATCCTCGACTGACATCACGCCTTCGGCCACCAGCTCGACGCGGCGGGCGTTCTTGATTTTGGCGTCGCTCGCTGCGGATTCTGACCGTGTCGCGTTGGCTTGGGCATTCGCCACCGCCGCCTGGGCGCTCGAAACATCGGCGCGGCTCTTTTCGATCTGCGCCTGCGCGTTCACGACCGCGGCTTGCTGCGCCGCCAGAGTGGCCTTCGCCTGGTCGACCCGCGCCTGGTAGATCTCTGGATCGATGCGCGCAACTACCTGTCCCTTCTTCACGGGGGTGTTGAAATCGGCGTAGAGCGCCAGAATATTTCCGGAGACTTGCGAGCCGACCTGCACGGTCACTACTGCGTTTGGTGTCCCGGTGGCCGATACCGTGGAAGCGATGGGGCCACACTCCGCCGCCGCCGTCCGGAATTGCGCGGCATCCGGCCGGCGCAAGGTGCTCCAGGCCCCCAGGCCTAAGGCAACGACTGCGGCGCCCGTCGTCACCAGCAATCTTTTCTTCGCCATAACGTTCCCCGCTATAGAAGGCGTCTGAGGCGAGGGCCGCCAGGTAAAGATTCTTAAAGGCCTTGAAAGTGTTGGAAGCAAAGGGCCGACGCCCAGCGCGAAATTTTCGGGGGAGGGCTTGTCGAATTCGTCCCACCCCGCCCGTTATATCTGTGCAACACCTATACCCCCAACAAGGAGAGACCTTTATGAAGAAGCTTTTCGTGCTGGCCAGCCTGCTATCGGTGGCGCCGGCAGTTTACAGTGCCGCGTCCGAATCGGCGGTCCCTATCGACGCCAAAGCCGCCTTCGATCGCCTTCGCAGCCTGGTGGGCACGTGGGAAGCGAGACCCGAGACGGCCAGGATTCGCGTCACCTATGAGCTGATCGGCGGCGGCTCGGCACTCGTGGAACGCGCTACGGCGGAAAATATGTCACCCATGGAGACTGTGTACCATTTGGATGGCTCGCGACTGATACTGACCCACTACTGTATGTTGGGCAATCAACCCCGGATGCAAGCTCGGACGTTTAACCAGGCAACCGGTGAATTGAAGTTCGAGTTTCTGGATGTCACCAATCTCGCCGGCCCCGGCGCCGCCCACATGCACAATGTCACCTTCCGCTTTGTGGATGCCGACCACCTGGCCAGCCAGTGGCAGCTGTTCGAGAACGGCCGGCTCGAGTCGACCGAGAGCTTTCAACTTACTCGTGTACGATAGGAGGAAAACCATGGCACAATTCATGCTGCTTCTTTACAATGATCCCTCGGGCTGGTCGAAACTCAGTCCCGAGGAGATGCAGAAGGCCACCGAGAAATACATGGCGTGGACCAACAAGCCGTTCACGCGGGACAGCAAGCGGCTGACCCAGGACACGGGCCGCGTCATCCGTTCCACCAACGGCAAGCCCCACGCTACCGATGGTCCGTACAGCGAAACCAAAGAAGTGCTCGCCGGCTACTACACCATCGAGGCGCCGAACTACGAGGAGGCCGTGAAGCTCGCTCTCGCACATCCTCACGTGGAGTACGGCGGCGCGGTCGAGGTCCGGCAAGTCTACGGATCGTGACCTCTCCCCAAAGCGCCGGCGCCCTGCTCGAACACCTGTTCCGGCACCAGGCCGGCCGCATTGTGGCCTACCTGACCCGGCGGCTGGGCCCGGCCCATCTCGACCTGGCGGAAGAAGCCGTGCAGGAGACTATGCTGCGGGCTCTCGAGACATGGCCCTACTCGGGCGTGCCAGAGAATGCTCCCGCCTGGCTCTTCCGCGTGGCCCACAACGCGGCTATCGACTCGGTTCGCCGCCTTCGGCTTCACCGCGAGAAGACCGAGGCCCTCCTCGCCGGGCTATCCCAGCTTGAAACGCCCTGCCAGCAGTCCGATCTCGAAGAACAACTGCGCGACGACGAGCTGCGTATGATCGCCATGTGCTGCCATCCCCAGATTCCACGGGACGCGAGCGTGGCTCTCAGCCTGAAGACCGTATCCGGCTTCAGTGTGCGTGAAATCGCGCGGGCGTTCTTGGCCGACGACTCCACCATCCGACAGCGGCTGGTGCGCGCCAAACGCCAGATTCGCGAACAGCATTTAACTTTGGAGATGCCCACCGGCCAGCAACTCGAGCAGCGTCTTGATTCGATTTTGGGCGCGGTCTATCTAATCTTTAACGAGGGTTACACGGCTCACGAGGGCGCAGAGCTGATCCGACAGGACCTTTGTTTTGAAGCGATCCGCCTGGGTCAACTGATCGCTTCCTCTTCGATCGCCGAACCCCGGGTCCATGCCCTGGTGGCTCTGATGGCACTACAAGCCGCCCGCCTTCCGGCTCGCGTGGACGCCGCCGGCGACCTGATCCTTCTCGAATCCCAGGATCGAGGGCTGTGGGATCGCCGCTTGATCGGTTTGGGCTTTTACCATTTCGACTGTTCGATCTCGGGTGAGGTGGTGTCACCGTATCATGTCGAGGCGGCCATCGCCGCCGTCCATGCGCGCGCACCCGATGCGCGCTCGACCGATTGGCCCATGATCCTCGAGCTCTACGACCAGCTCCTCGCCCTCAACCCATCACCGGTCGTGGCGTTGAACCGGGCGGTGGCCGTCGCCCGGGTGCACGGCCCGGCAAAAGGTCTCAGTGCACTCGTACCTTTGGAGGGCGATCCGAAGCTGCGCCAGTATTACCTGCTGGCGGCAGCGCGAGGCGGCCTGCTCGTGGAGCTCGGTCGACGCGAGCAAGCCGCGGCATGCTTTCGCTCGGCGCTCAAGCGGCGTTGCTCGGAGCCGGAGCGCCGGTTCCTTAAGCGAAAGCTCGCCGAATGCGTCTAGCGAAGTCCCTACGCCTGGGCGTATCGGACTACCGCGTCGGTGAATTCGGCCGTAGGCGCGTTGCCTCCCACATCCCGGGTCAGGTGAAGGCCTTCGGCATAGACCCGCTCAATGGCGCCTTGCAACCGCTGGGCCGCGTCGCGCTCACCGAGGTGGGCCAGCATCAGCACCGCTGATTGCATGAGCGCAGTGGGATTGGCAAGGCCTTTGCCGGCAATGTCCTGTGCCGTGCCATGCACCGCCTCGAAGATCGCATGATGCTCACCCAGGTTGGCGCCCGGGACGATGCCCAGACCGCCGACGAGCCCGGCCGCGAGGTCCGAGACGATGTCGCCGTAGAGGTTGGGCAGCACCAGCAGATCGAAGGTCTCCGGACGCATCACCAGCTGCATGCATGCGTTGTCGACGATCAGCTCGTTGTACTGAACCGCGGGAAACGCCGCCGACACTTCGCGACAACACTTCAGAAACAGGCCGTCGCTCATCTTCATGATGTTGGCCTTGTGAATAGCGGTGACCTTGCAGCGACCTTCACGGTGCGCGTATTCGAAGGCGGCCCGCGCGATACGCAACGAGGCGCTATTGGTGATGATCTTGAGGCTCTCGACCACGCCCGGAATGATTTCGTGCTCGAGCCCGGAGTAGAGATCCTCGGTGTTCTCGCGGAAAATCGCGAGGTTCACCGGCACGTCGTGAAAGCGCGTCTTCAGCCCGGGCAGCATCCGCACCGGCCGGAAGTTGGTATACAGGCCGAGCTTCTTGCGCAACGCGACGTTGATGCTTTGGTGCCCACCGCCGATCGGGGTGGCAGTAGGTCCCTTCAGACCCACTCGCGTTGCCTCGAGCGACGCGAAAACTTCGCTCGGCAGCAGCACGCCAAATTCTTCCAGCGCGTTCAGGCCCGCATCGACACGCTCCCATTCCACGTCCGCGCCGGCGGCCTGGACCGCGCGGAGGGTGGCATCGGCGACCTCCGGGCCTATACCGTCTCCCGGGATGAGCGTTACCTGATGCGCCACTCATTTTATTATAGAGGGGGGTGCATCTTGATTCCGGATTGGGAAATCGAGCGGCGCGAGATGGTCGAGGTGCAGATGCGCCGGCGCGGCATTCAGGATGCGCGCCTGCTGCGCGCCCTCGAAGAAATCCCCCGCGAAGAATTCGTTCCGCCGGACGCCCGCCTGCTCGCCTACGGCGACGACCCCCTCCCCATCGGGTGCGGGCAAACCGTCTCGCAGCCCTATATGACGGCGTTGATGACGGAATTGCTGGAGCTGACGGGCGCCGAAAATGTGCTGGAAGTAGGCACGGGCTCGGGCTATCACGCCGCGGTGCTGGGCGCACTCGCGGCGACGGTCGTGACCGTCGAACTGATTCCCGCTTTGGCAGCGGTGGCGCGCCGCAACCTGGCGCGCACCGGGCGGGACGCAAACATCCTCGTCATTGCCGGCGATGGCTCCCTAGGCTATCCACAGCTGGCCCCGTACGATGCGATCACGGTGGCGGCTGGCGCTCCGGAGATTCCCACCCCCCTGCTCGATCAGCTCAACGACCCCGGCCGCCTCGTGATTCCCGTGGGCGAACGCCGCGATCAGGAGTTGCGTGTTATTTGGAAACGCAACGGCGCGATCGAGTCCCGTGTGGCTTCGCTCTGCCGCTTCGTCCCGCTTCGCGGCGAGGAAGGCTGGCGGTAGGGGCGTCAGATGCGGCTGCGCACGGCCCAGGATCGGCTCAAAATCGAGCACAGCATCATCGAGGGGCTGCGCCATATTCTCGACGTGCTGCTCGCCTCCAACCCCGAGATCCGCTCCGTGATACCGGGCGTAATCCGCCCCGTGCGCGATGCCAAAGGCCGGGTGCGAATCCGCATCACAGTGCCGACACACAACGGCTGGAAGGCCATCGCCCTGAGCGCCGGGGCGCGCCAGGAGCTTTTTATCAGCACCGCCTGGGGCAAGCCGGAACTCGAAGCCGCGCTCGAGCGCCTAGGAGTGGCGTCGGATTAGCCGGGAGTGCCGGCAGGTCCTACCGGCCCAGATGCAGCGCCACGATGCCGCCGGTCAGCAACTCATAGCTCACTTGAGGGAACCCGGCGCGGCCCATCTGTTCGGCGAGTTCGCAGGCTTTCGGAAATTTGCCGACCGATTCCGGCAGATACGCATAAGCGTCCCGGTCGCCCGAGACGGCTCCGCCGATGATGGGGAGAATCCGCCGCGAATAGAAATTGTAGAGGGCTCGAAAGACGTAGTTCGGCGGCTGGGAAAACTCCAGAATCGCCGTCGTGCCGCCTGGCTTCAACACGCGCCGCATCTCCCGCAGACCGGCTTCGTAGTTGGCCAGGTTCCGAAACCCGAAGGCCATCGTGATCAGGTCCAGGCTGGCATCGGCCAAGGGAAGGTGGAGCGCATCGCTGGCGAACAGTTGCGAGCGTTTGTGCCCGCGCGCGATCTTTCGCCGCGCCGCCGCCAGCATGGGGTGGCAGAAGTCGCTTCCGAACACGGGAGCGCCGCGTGCCCGCTCGAGTGCCAGCAACAGGTCGCCGGTGCCGCAGCAGAGATCCAGCACCTGCGCCGCTGGGTCATCCAGAATGCGACCGAGGCGCCGCACGCTGTGCGCTCGCCAGTAGCGATCGATGTTCAACGACAGCAGGTGATTGGCGAAGTCGTACCGGCGCGCGACGCGCCCGAACATGGCGCGCACCCAGGCGGCCGCCTCCTGTTCGCCCGGCGCGCCCGCGGGAGTAGTCCCTTTCATGCCGCCAGCGCCGACTGGATCGCATCCAGCACCATTCGGTCGGGAACGCCGGAAACCACCTTCACTTCGCCGATGCGAACCGGCAGCACGAAGTAGACCGTGCCTTGGACTGCCTTTTTGTCGTGCACCAGGCGCGCCAGCAGGTTCTCGGCCCGAATCCCCTCAAGCGCCGGGATCGGGCTGTAATGGCGGATGGTCTCGATCATTTTGACGCATTCCTCCGCCGACGCGTGACCGGTCCGCTCCCCCAGAAAAATCGCCGCGCGCATGCCCCACGCAACGGCTTCGCCATGCAGGAAGCGGCGGTACCCGGTTTCCGCCTCCAGGGCATGGCCGAAGGTGTGGCCGAAGTTCAGAATGCGGCGCAGATCGCTTTCCTTTTCATCGGCCGAGACGACTTCGGCCTTGATCCGCACCGAATCCGCGATGATTCGATCCACGGCTTCCGCGCGCCGCGCCAAGACTTCCGTCCGGTGCTTGTCGAGAAACCAAAACAGGTTCGAGTCTCGGATGATCCCCGACTTGACGATCTCCCAGAGGCCGGCGCGGTACTCGCGCTCCGGCAGCGTCTCGAGCAGGGCCGGGTCAATCAGCACCCCCAGCGGTTGGTGGAAGCTCCCGACGAGATTCTTGCCCGCCAGCAGGTTGACCCCGGTCTTGCCTCCCACGGCGGCATCCACCTGAGCCAGTAACGTGGTGGGAATCTGAATTACCGCGATACCCCGCATGAAAATGGCCGCCAGAAACCCAGCCATGTCGTTGACAACGCCGCCACCGAAGCCCAGGATCAGGCTCGAGCGGTCGGCGCCGAGCCGCACCATCTCCTCTGCCAGCGTCTCGATGGGCGCCAGCCTCTTGTGTTCTTCGCCGCCGGGCAAATAAAGCACCTCGTGCGGCCGGCCGGCCAGGCCTTGTTCGAGAGCAGGGCCTTGATGGTCCCACACGTCTTCGCTGGTGACGACGAAGACCTTGCCCCGAGAGGGCACGTGGTCCGCGGCGCGACCGATAATGCCGCGTTCGACGATCGCCGAATACGACCGCGACGGCGTTTGGACGCGGTAGGTGGGCATACGCCTTTTGTACCACGGGCTTCTCGAACCGCTCGAGAAACCGGCTATCGGTAAACCGTGGATCGGCATTCAAAAAGTCTCTGGCGCCCTCGGGCGCTCGAAGATCGCCTGCGCGCACGGCGTGGGTTTCCTTCGAGCCGATGGGCCGCCATAGCGCTGGCGCATGGTTGCGCTTTTTGACGAGAGATCGGGTGGGCGAGCCAAACGAGGTCACCGAGAAACACGTCCCCGACTGATCTCTCTGTCTCGACGCGTTGTTATAGACGGATGCGGACCGCGGCTTTCGATCCTCCGCTTTTTGCCGGAACTTGTCCGGCGCTATGGTATCATCGCCCCTTGAGCTCCAGACTCCCGCTCACCGGAAGGGGAAATGCCACATGAGAACCAGCACGAACCGCATTCTCACCACGCATGTGGGCAGCCTGCCGCGTCCGCAGGATGTTGTCGATCTGTTGTGGGCGCAGGATCGCGGCGAAAGCTACGACGTGGGCCGGTTTTCGGAGGTTATGAAACGCGCGGTCCAGGACGCCATCAACCAGCAGACCGGCTCGGGGCTCGACATCGTCAACGACGGCGAAATGGCCAAGATCGGATACGCCACCTACATGCGGCACCGGCTCACCGGATTCGAGCTGGGCGAGGTTCCGCGCGCCACACCGCAGGATCTGGACGACTACCCGGAGTACCGCGATAAGATCGCCGCCGCGGGCGACACCCCGAAATACAAACGGCCCATCTGCCGCGGGCCGATTCGAGTCAAGGACCTGACGCCGCTCCACGAAGACATCGCCCGCCTCCAGGAGGCGCTCGAGCGCGCTCAGGTGACGGAAGGATTCATGACCGCAGCGTCGCCGGGCACCATCGCCGTCTTCCAGCCCAACGAATACTATCCGTCCCATGAGGCGTACTTGGAAGCTCTCGCCGAAGCCATGCGCGAGGAATACGAGACGATCGTGAAGGCCGGTTTGATTTTGCAGCTTGACTGTCCGGACCTGGCCATGGGACGGCACATCCGTTTCCGCGGAGTGGACGACGCCGAGTTCGTGCGCAACGCCGAGCTCCAGGTGGCGGCGATGAACCACGCGCTCGCCAACGTGCCGGCCGACCGGGTGCGCTTTCACGTCTGCTGGGGCAACTACGAAGGCCCGCATCATCGCGACATTCCTCTCGCCAAGATCGTTCGCACCGTGCTCAAAGCCAAGCCCATGGGCATCCTGCTCGAATCCGCCAACCCATGCCACGAGCACGAATGGGAGATCTGGAAGACCCAGAAGCTGCCTGCCGGCAAGCTTCTGATTCCGGGCGTGATCGATTCCACCTGCAATTACATCGAACATCCCGAACTCATCGCGCAACGCATCGTGCGGCTGGCCGAACTCGTCGGGCGCGAGCGTGTCATGGCCGGAACCGACTGCGGATTCGGCACCTTCGCCGGCTTCGGCAAGGTGCACCCGTTGATCTGTTGGCAGAAAATGCGGTCTCTGGCCGAAGGCGCCCGCCTGGCCTCCAAGAAGCTGTGGGCGCGCCCGGCCAAGAAAAAGTCCGCCGTCAAGCCCACAGGCGCGGCCCAACCTGTGGCGAAAAGAGTCGCCAAGAAGGTGGCTCGGAACAAGCCGCCAGCCAAAAAGAAGGCGGGCCTTCGCCGTTAAACGCTTCCGGCGGCAGCCGCGGAAATCCTGTAACTTGAAAGTGTGGGTAGGTTTCTGATGCTATTTTCTCCGCGGCTCCGCCGTGCCGCCACGACGCTGTGGCCGATGGGCTTGCTCCTGGTTTCCTTTCGCGCGGCGGCCGACGAGGGCATGTGGACATTCGACAACCCTCCGACTCAACTGCTCCGGCAAAAATACAACTTCACTCCCACCCCCCAGTGGCTCGATCATATCCGCCTGTCGTGCGTGCGCCTGAACGATGGCGGTTCGGGTTCGTTCGTCAGTCCTCACGGCTTGCTGCTGACCAACCACCACGTGGCCCGCATCCAGCTTCAAAAAAACTCGACTAAAGAGCACGATTACCTCAAGAACGGCTTCTACGCCTCGACCCCGACCGAAGAGATGAAGTCGCCCGACCTCGAGGTGAATGTCCTTGTCTCAATGGAAAATGTCACTTCGCTGGTGAGCTCGGCCGTCCAAACGGCGAAGTCCCCTGAGGAACAGTTCACCCTCCGCCGCGCCGTGATCGCCAAGATTGAACGCGACAGCCAGCAGAAGACCGGTTTGCGCTCCGATGTCGTCACCTTGTATCAAGGCGGGGAATACTGGCTCTATGGCTACAAAAAGTACACCGATGTCCGCCTCGTCTTCGCGCCCGAGCAGCAGATTGCCTTTTTCGGCGGCGACCCCGACAACTTCACCTATCCCCGGTACGATCTGGATATGGCGCTGTTCCGCGTCTATGAAAACGGCAAACCGCTTGACACCAAGGACTATCTCAAGTGGAACCCCAAAGGTGCTCTGGATCAGGATCTCGTCTTTGTGGCCGGCCATCCCGGGTCAACGTCGAGGCTCGAAACGGTGGCGCAACTCGAAACCGAACGAGATGTCAAAGATCCGATGAACTTAAAGGTCCTCAAAGACCGGATCGCGGCGCTCAAGCGGTATTCGGCCCAAGGTGACGAACAGGCCCGCGAGGCGGAGTCCCAGATCTTCTACCTGGAGAACAGCCTCAAAGCCATCCACGGCCGCTACCAAGGTCTGCTCGACAGTAAAGTCATGGCCAAGAAGCAGCGGGACGAGCGAGACCTCCGGTCCAAAGTGATGGCGAATCCCGAGTGGAAGGCCGCGTACGGCGGCGCCTGGGACGCTATCGCGGATGTCGAGCGCAAGGCGGCCTCCCGCATCCAGGAGACGTATTTGCACCGGCTGAATTCCGAATTCGCGACCATCGCCATGAACATCGTCGAATACGTCGCCGAGATCCGCAAGCCGGACGGCGAGCGCTTGCCGGGTTTTCACGATGCCCAACTGGACTCGCTCAAATTCAGGATGTTTTCACCGGCACCCATTTATCGGGGGCTGGAGATTGCGCGCATCGTCGCTTCGCTCGAACAACTGCGTGCCGAGATGGGGCCGAACGACCCGTTCCTAAGGCTGGTCCTGAAAGGTCGTACCCCCGAGCAGGCTGCCTCAGAGTTAGTGAACGGCACGAAACTGGCCGATCCGGCAGCGCGCAAAATGCTGGTGGAAGCCGGCGAGCCCGCCCTTCGGGCTTCGCCGGATCCGATGATCGTCCTGGCCCGCGAGCTCGATCCCATGCGCCGCGAGCTGATCCGGTGGACCCAGGACAACATAGAGAGCATCGAACAGCGAGCCGGCGAACAGCTCGGCGCCGCGCGCTTCGCCGTATATGGCAAAACCGCCTATCCCGACGCCACCTTCACCCTGCGCCTCTCCTACGGTCAGGTGAAGGGTTACCCGATGAACGGCACTCAGGCTCCGTCGAAAACCACCTTCTACGGCCTGTATGATCGTGCCGCCAGCTTCAATTTCGATGGGCCCTTCGCCCGTCCCCCCCGCTACCGTGAAGGCCGAGCCAAGCTGGACCTCGGCTCACCGCTCGACTTCGTGACCACCAACGACGTCACCGGCGGGAACTCCGGCTCGCCCGTGATCAACCGGGAAGGCGAAATCGTCGGTCTGATCTTCGACGGCAATATCGAATCCCTGGTCGGCGACCTCGTCTATCAGGAGGAGACCAACCGGTCGGTAGCCGTCGCGACCGCCGCCATGACCGAGGCCCTCCGCCAGCTCTACAACGCCCCCACGCTGGTCAACGAGCTGCTGGGCCGCTGATCCATCCAGGGATCTTACTGGTTGAGCAGAGGGATGTCCTTCACCGGCGGC
>JAGWQP010000627.1 GCA_028876805.1 Acidobacteriota bacterium
CGTGGAGGAGTTTAGCAGCTTGGGCAGCGCATACCCGGTGTTCACCAACGTCCGCCGAGAGTGGAACGAATACCGCGTCGGTGCCGACATCGAGCTAGCCGGCGTCAAGTTCTCCCTGCTGCACCGTTGGGACTTTTACAAAGACGATTCCCCCTACGCCGCCCCGGCCAGCTTGATCCCCTCGTCCCTGGTGCCCGGCGGTTCCTCAACGCTTGGGCAGTTCAGCCGTTCCGAACCCTACCACGGCTCGAATCCCGGGTGGCTCGGCGATCTGGTGTCGACGCATAAGTATTGGGCCGCGAACGCTAGAATGACGTACACGGGCGGCGTGCGGGATTTTGCTCTCAATGAATCCGCCCTCGGTCTGAGTCTTGGCGCGGCGGCGAACCGTCAAATCCTGGTCACGGGCAACGCGGACCGGCCCGTCGCCGCCGGAGACTTCAGCCTCAGCGTATTTCCTACGGGCCGCCTGACCGTCGTCAACAACACCTCGGCGCACAACGCGCGCACGGTGGGCGATTCGGTCTACAACGAATTCGACAACTCTACCAGTCAGGGCACTATTCTGATGTTCCACTACCTCGGCATCCGCACCGTGGCCAATTCGACTGACCTCAACTATCGAGTCACTCCCTGGATCGGTTTTTACGCAGGCTATCACTATTCCGATCGACTCATCACCACCATCGAAGGTTTCGAAACCCCGGCAGTGGCCTTCCAAAAAACTCCTTATGAGCGGGGCAACCAATTGCACACGGGCACCCTGGGCGTGCGGATTCGGCCGATAAAACCTCTCACCTTTAACCTCGAAGGCGAGGTGGGAAGGGACGATCTTCCGTTCGCTCCGATCAGCGCCCGCAATTATCACACCTTGGGCGGCCGCGTGAATTATCGGACGCGGAAACTGCGCCTTGCGACCGAATACCGCGAGCTGTACAACGTCAACTCACCCGTCTCGATTTCCACCTTCAGCTCGCATTCGCGCAACTACACCGCCGATCTGTCGTGGTCGCCCGAAGAACGGTTCTCTCTCGATGCCAGCTACATGAAACTGCACCTCGATACGGTCTCCGGGCTGGTGTTTTTTGCCGGAATTACCGCGGTCCAGTTGCAACAGATGCCGACCCTCTATCTCAGCAACATTCACGCAGCCAATTTGAGCGCCCGGTTTGGACTCACCCGCCGCGCGGACCTGTTCGTTGGCTATAGCATTACTCGGGATACCGGAGATGGTCGTACGACCGCGATCCTCGCGAGCGCTCCGAGCCCCGCCCAGGCACTGTTCAGTTCGGTCGAGACCTTCCCGGTTGACTTTGAATCGCCACTGGCACGGCTGTCGATTCGAATATCGACAAAGCTCCGCTGGAATGCGGGCTATCAGTTCTATCGATACCACGAAGAGTTTGGGTTAATTTCCCACCTTCAGAATTATCGCGCCCACACTGGCTACACGAGCGTTTCGTGGTCCTTCTGAAGCCCGCCTAGCGTACACCTAGCGTGGCCGGCAGGCGACGGACGCGATGCCGCCACAACAGCACCAAGCTCGCCCCGATTGCGATCAGCGCCGTCGATAACCCGACCCAGATTCCCGCAGCGCCCCACCGGTAATGGAAGCAGAGCGCATAGCTGATGGGAAGACCGATCGCCCAGTACCCGGCCAGGTGCGCCAACATCGGAGTCTGGGTGTCACCCAGCCCGCGCAGGGCGCCCGTGGTGACGATCTGAAAACCGTCGAACAATTGAAATAGTGCCGCAATCTGGAGCAGGACGGAGCCTTGCGCGACCACCGCGCGGTCCCCGCTGAACACGCGGACGATGGTGTGCGGCGCGAGCGCAAGCGCCAGCCCCGCACTGCCCATGAAAAGCGTACTGAGCCCGAGCGCCGTCCAGCCGGAAGCCGCCGTGCCATGCGGATCCCGGCGGCCGACGGCTTGACCGACCCGCACGGCGGCGGCGGAACTGATCCCCAGTGGAACCATAAATGTGGTACTGACCACATTGACCGCGATGCTGTGCGCGGCGAGCGACACTTCATCCAGCCGCGCGGCAAGGACTGTGACCACGCCGAAGACGCCGCCTTCAATGGCGATTTGCATGGCGGCAGGCAGACCGAGTCTCACCAGGCAAAGCATACGTGTCCAGTTCGGACGCCACGCGAAACGGGCCTTTAAATCGCCCGATTTACGCTCATGCCAAACCAGCGCCGCCACCAAGACCCCTGCCATGTACAATCGGGCGATGGCGGTCGACCAGCCCGAACCTTCCAAGCCCATGGCGGGTGCGCCCCAATGCCCGTACATGAGAGCGTAATTGCCGGCGACATTGACCAGATTGGCGCTCACGAGGGAGAAGGTGACCGGCTTGACTACGTTGACCGCTTGCAGATAGCGGCGGCAGGCACTATAGACCAGCAACGGCAGCAGGCTCGCAATCAGGGCGCCCAAATAAGGGCCGAACAACGCCAGGACCCGCGGATTGGTGCCGAGCGCGCGCATCAACGGGATCATGGCCCCAATAGCGAGCGTCAAGGGCGGCGTGAGCGCCAGGGCCAGCCAGCAGCCGTTCACCAGGGTACGCCGGCAATCCCGCGGATCGGCCGCGCCGAACGACTGGGCCACCAGCGTGTCCATGCCCAGCAGCAAGCCCGTGCCGCTTATGGCGATCGGGTAGAATAACATGTTGGCGAGGCTGCCGGCGCCAATGGCCGCCGGGCCGAGCGGCCCCGCCATGACCAGATCGACCAGCCCCTGCGCCATCCAGCCGAGTTCCGCCAGCGCCAGCGGCCACGCCAGCCGTATCATGGGACGAAACTCCTCACGAAACTCCTGCCAACCCTGCGCCATCGGTCAAGCCTTGGGATGCGCTTTGTCGTACACGGCCATCAGGTCGGTGAGCGAGACTTGTGTGTACTTTTGAGTGGTCGAGAGACGAACGTGCCCCAGCAGTTCCTGGATCGCGCGCAAGTCGGCGCCGTCCGCCAGCAGGTGTGTCGCGTAAGCGTGGCGAAGACTGTGCGGATGTATGGATGGGTCACCCGCCAGCAGAGTGGCATACAGCTTCACGATGCCGCGCAGTCCGCGGTCAGTCAGGCGGCCGCGGCGGTGATTGAGGAACAGGGCACGCTGGCCGCGCACGACCGGGCGCGCGGACAGATAACCATCCAACGCCTCCCTGGCTTTGCGAGGAAGCGGGACCTGGCGCTCCTTGCGCCCCTTGCCGCCAACGCGTACCCAGCCGTCATAACGGTCCACATCCTCCAAGTCGAGCCCGGCCAGCTCGCTCGCTCGCAGCCCACATCCGTACAACAGCTCAAACATCGCGCGGTCGCGCGCCGGAAACGGCCGCTCGATGCGCCCCGACGCAACGCCGTCGATGAGCGCATTCGCCTGTTCGGCCGTCATCACCGCGGGGAGCTTTTGCGGTGCCTTGGGAGTGCGTACGATCCGGCCGGCGTTGACTGCGACCACGCCTTCGCGCAGCAGAAAGCCGAACAGCCCGCGCACGGCGGCGAGCTTGCGGCGAATGGTTACCACCGTGAGTTGGTCGCGGTACAGGCCGGCCAGCCACTCGCGTACGACCAGCACATCGATGGCGCGCGGTGGCGGCGGCTCCGACCCCGGCGGCGACAGGAACTCCAGAAATTGGCGCAAATCGGCGGCGTAGGCGTCGATGGTGTGCCGCGAAGCCGCGCTGCGCACCAGTTCTTCGAGATAGCGTTCGATCTGGTTTCCGAGCTCAGACATGGGCGTGTCGGTATTGTTCCAACGCCCTCAAGGCGCGGCGGCACACCTCGGCATGCCGCGCTTTTTTGTCGCGGCGGAGGCGTTCGCGCGTGGCATCATCGAGCGGCGGCAGCAGATCGAATGTGATGTTGGCGGGCTGGTAGGCGGCAGCATCGGCGCCCGAAATGTAGTGGCAGAGCGATCCGAGCGCGGTCTCGCGCGGCAGCGGCCGGACTTCGTCGCCTGAGACCAGAGCGGCGGCGTGCATGCCCGCCATCAAGCCCGTGGCGATGGCTTCCACATAGCCTTCGACGCCCGAGATCTGGCCGGCAAAAAAGACCTCCGGCCGGCTGCGAAGCTGCAGAGTCCCCGTCAGTAGCGCGGGCGCGTTGATGTATGTGTTCCGATGAATCTGGCCGAACCGCAGAAACTCGGCCCTTTGAAGACCGGGAATGCTGCGCAGGATGCGCTCCTGGTCGCCGAATTTCAGATGATTCTGGAACCCGACCAGGTTCAAACTCGCCGCGCGCAGATTTTCCTTTCGCAGTTGCACAACCGCATGCGGGCGTTGGCCCGTGCGCGGGTCCACGAGGCCCACCGGCTTCATGGGACCGAAGCGCAGCGTGTCGCGGCCGCGCCGGGCCAGCTCTTCGATCGGCAGACAGGCTTCAAAGTACGGCGTCGAGTCTTCGGGTATGTGCGCACAGACGGCCCGGCCCTTGAGCAACTCGCCGACGAAAGCCTCGTATTGCTGGCGATCGAGCGGGCAGTTCAGATAATCGCCGGTGCCGTCGGTCGATTTGCCGTAGCGCGATGCCCAAAATGCAATCGACGTATCCACCGACTCGGCTTCGACAATGGGGCTGATGCTGTCATAAAAGTAAAGGTGTCTCGACCCGGTCATCCGCGCGACCTCCGCGGCCAGCGCGTCGCTGGTGAGAGGTCCTGTAGCGATGATGGTGATGCCGTTGGGCAGCGAAGTGACTTCCTGGCGACACAACTCGATCGCCGGCTCGGCGGCGATGGCCTGGGTCACTTGTTTGGCGAACACTTCGCGGTCCACGGTGAGGGCATGACCTCCCGGCACGCGCGCCGATAAGGCCTCCCGCAGGAGCAGCGAATCGAGGCGGCAGAGCTCCTGCTTGAGCAGCCACGGGGCCTCAGACTCCTGCTCGGTCTTCAGCGAATTGCTGCAGACCAACTCGGCGAGACGGTCAGTCTGGTGCGCCGGCGTCGGGCGGCTCGGCCGCATCTCGTACAGTCGGACGCGCAGCCCGCGCCGCGCGATCTGCCAAGCGGCCTCGCTGCCGGCCAGACCGCCGCCGATCACGTGAATCGGTTCTCTCAAAGGATACCCCGTGCTTCCAGCATACCCGTATACTGAAAGGACCATGAGCGAGCGAGGGAACTATCGGCTGTTCCTCAATTTCTCGATCGACAAGCTACAGCAGCTCGCTTCCCGCATCGACACCTGCGTGAGCCAGCTCAGCGACCTTCAGGTGTGGACACGCGGCAGCGAGAACGAAAACGCAGTCGGAAACCTGGTCCTGCACCTATGCGGCAACGTGCGCCAATGGATTATTGCCAGCATCGGCGGTGAACCGGACGACCGCGAACGCGACCGGGAATTTTCAGCACGCGCCGGCGCCGACAAGGCCGAGCTGCGGCAGCGCCTCGGCTCCACGGTCCGCCAGGCGACGGCCGTTATCGACGGCGTCAGCGGGCAAAGGCTGGCCGACCGGCTAACGATTCAGGGATTTGAGGTGTCCGTGCTGGAGGCGATCTACCACGTGGTGGAGCACTTTGCCATGCACACCGGCCAGATCATTTTCATCACGAAAATGCTGACTCGAAGCGACCTCGGCTTCTACCGCGACCTCTCCTCCGCCGCCCACGAGAACCAGGTGCCATAGCCAAGGGTCCTTAAGGCTTCAGTACGTCCGCCAGCTTCGTGATCGGAACCCGCAGCCCCACGTAGAACGTGCCGAAAAGCGCGTACACGGCGCTCACTTCATCGAAGCGCATCTCGTATATCAGCTTCTTGAAAATCAGCGGATCTTCGGCAAACAGATCGACGCCCCACTCCCAGTCGTCGAACCCGATCGAACCGGTGATAATCTGCCGCACCTCTCCCGCGTAGCGACGGCCAACCAACCCGTGCTCCTTCATCATGCGCTGGCGGTCGGACATGGCCTCTTGATACCAGTTCTTCGATTCGCCTCGCCGCCGGTCCATCGGATAAAAGCAGATGTACTTGGAGCGGGGGATCTCCGGCCAAAGGCGCGGAGCCATCGCCTTGCGGTGCCGATCGAGCACGGCTTCGACCTCGCGCTTCCACTCTTCCGAATGCAGCTTGATACCCTTTTCGGCGAGCCCTTGATAGGTGTCCGAGCTCGACTCGTAGAGTCCCAGCTCGATTACCGACAGGTATGAAGTGGCAGGCTCGAGGTAATCGCTCAATCGAAGGCGCGCCAAATCGAGCTGCGCGTCGTTCAGTTCCTCGAAGCTGCGGCGGAAGTGCAAAAAAAGAAAGTCGCCTTTGTGGCCGAGCAGCGAATAGACGGAGCTCTGGCGTCCTCCAGCCGGCTGTTCGGCCCCACCCAGAGTGACCGACCGGGCCGCCTCCTCGAGGATCGCAGAGCGGCTCTCGGAGGAAAGCGCGCGCCAGGCGGACCAGCGAAAACGCATCATCTGGTGCAGCACGCTCGCCCCCTCAACCGTCAGCGGAACGGCAGGGAGGGACGTGTCGAGAAGCGTCTCAGGCGTCATGCCTCCCATTATAGGGAAGGGCCTACCGCCGGCGAAATTCGTCTCGGAACCACGCGTAAGTTAACACCGCCAACCTCATAGCGGACTGCGCCACGACCGTGCGACTGCGTACGCCTGGGGCCAAGCGTTCGCGCCGGGACAGACGTCTGCCTGCGTTTTTATCCCCCGCCCTTGACGACTGTCATGGTGCCCTCGCCGTGCCACCAACCGGCGGCTGGTCACGAACCGGGCGGGTGGTGGTGGCCCTAGGAGCGGACGGAAGGCGGCAGCCGCGTTCGATTTTCCGAGCATGCCGGCAAACCGTGCTGCCGACGAGACCCTGACGCCCCCGCGTGCGACTTCCGGTGATGACGTGGCGCCCCGGGCTGCCGGGCGGGTTCGAAGCCGGGCTGATCGCGATTTCGATCACCGCTGTCGACACGGTGGCGGTGCGGGTTCGACCGTCTCGCGCTAGGCGCCGAACCCGGCCAGCGCCACGTTCCGGGCCGGATCCGAACCAGTTACGAAAGGTTGCACAACAGCCAGTCGACGGCCGAGGCGGCATCGGCAGCGATGAAATCGGCCGGGCACTCCTCGGAAGCGCCATAACCGGTGCGGACCAGGATGGTGCGAGTGCCGGCGCGACGGCCGCACTCGACGTCCGCAGCTTTGTCGCCGATGAAAAACGAACCCTCCAGATCGATGCCGTGTTCCATGGCCGCTTCCAGTACCATCCCCGGCTGCGGCTTGCGGCGAGCAGATGCCTCTTCCGGAGCATCCGCGCAAAAGTAGACGCCGTCGATCAGCCCTTCCCCAGCTTGGCGCAGCACTTCGGCTTCCACGGCACGATATTGCGCTTCGGTCATCAGGCCTTGCCCAATGCCGCTCTGATTGGTAATGACAAACACCAGAAA
>JAGWQP010000628.1 GCA_028876805.1 Acidobacteriota bacterium
GCGCCAGACGCATGGCCAGCAGGCTTCCGATCACCGCCAGAAAGCTGACGCCATTCAGCAAAAAGCACACCCCTTCGCCCAGCCACGCTACCAGCAACCCCGCCACTCCCGGTCCCACGCTGCGCGCCGCGTTAAACACCGCGGAATTCAGCGAAATGGCACTCAGCAGGTCGTCTTTACTGGTCATGTGAATCAGCAGCGACTGCCGCCCGGGCATGTCGAAGGCGTTGATTGCGCCGAGCACGACCGCCAGCGCCAGGATGTGCCACACTTGGACCAGTCCGGTCAGCGTCAGTGCGGCCAGCACGAACGCCAGCACCATGGAGAGGGTCTGGGTGAGGATCACCAGCCTGTGGCGCGAGAAACGGTCGGCGGCCAAACCCCCCAGCGGTCCGAGAGCGAAGACCGCGATTTGGGAGCAGAACAGGGCGGTGCCGAGCAGGAGTTCGGAGTGCGTCAGCCGGTAGACTAGCCAGCTCTGCGCAACATTCTGCATCCACGTGCCGATGAGCGAGACCCCTTGCCCCCCCAAAAACAGACGGAAGTTGCGGTGCCGCAAAGCCCGGAAGGCCGGGGCACCGCTAGAGGCGGGTGTCTCGGTGAGAATCCCGGCCGCTGGCAGGGGAGTGACATCTGGCTCTGGCGTGGTCCCTGAAGGTGACATCCGCTCCTTTCAGAATACGGCGCGGTACAATGGGAGATCAAATTGCAGCGGATCGATAGGAGGGGTTATCTTGGCGGAAGATAAAACTTACAAAGCTGAGTATTTGGGAAGTGGAACTTTTGTCATCAGCAAGCCGAAGCGGAAGAAGACCAAAATCCGCCAGTCCAAGCTGAGGAACCCCGAACGCGGCTCCCGGAAGTGATCAGCGTCTTGTCCGGCGGCCTGCCCGCATGATGCGAAACAGCCCTTCCAAAGCAACCTTTTGAATCAGAAAGGCACCCGCCAGACTCCCCAACAAGGCCCCCCCGAGCACTAACGTTTCCATTGAAATCCTCTCTTACGAATAGGACTAGCAATTCGACTGCCAGGATTCCTAGCAGGGCTAGAGCCCGGCGGTGGGGGGGCGGGAACGCCCATGCCAGCACGGATGGTGTCGCTTGAGAAGCGATAGAGGTCCAACGTAACGTGGTGGTGGCGAGTTCCCTCTCTCGATTCACGATCGCCCGGGGGGCCAGGCCCGCCCCCTTTTTCCTCACCCGCAACCGACTGAGATTTCGAGCAGGAGAAAATTGCACATCTCAGGCGATTCCCTGATTCATTCGCAGGCTCGGAAAATAAACTGGCGCGATTCAGGGCAACCCACGGTGACAACAGGCCGTCTAGTGACTTTCGGCCTCCGGGCCGGGAGGGGATCTCGGCCCACCGCATGCATATGACGGCGGCACGCAAATGGCTGCGGATTCGGCGAGGCTCCTGGTATAATCGAAGGTCCTAAGCCGCATAGACTCATGCCTCTCAAGCATTTTGCCCGCAATGACGGTGTGGAAGGAAAGATTTTCTTGCTCAAACCCCGGGGCTTTTGTGCGGGCGTGGTGCGGGCGATCGATGTGGTGAAGATAGCGCTCGATCTCTATGGTCCTCCCGTGTACGTACGCAAGGAGATTGTGCATAACAAGCACGTCGTCGACGAACTCCGCAACGCTGGAGCGATCTTTGTGGAGGAACTGGACGAAGTGCCGGCCGGCGCGCGCGCCATCTTCAGCGCGCACGGAGTGGCTCCTACCGTGCGAAGCGACGCCAGGCAGCGCCATCTCGAGATCATTGACGCCACCTGTCCGCTGGTCACCAAAGTGCACCTGGAGGCGGTCAAATTCGCCCGCGAGGGCTACAGCATTGTGCTCATCGGGCACAAAGATCATGACGAGGTAATCGGCACCCTAGGCGAGGTTCCCCAGTGCAGCTACCTGGTGGAAACGGTAGAGGACGTAGACCGGCTGGAAGTACCAGATCCCAAGCGCGTGCGCTACCTCACCCAGACCACTCTCAGCCTGACGGAGACGCGCGAGATCGTTCTTCGCCTGAAAGAACGCTTTCCGCACATTCAGGGTCCGCCCGCGCAAGATATCTGTTACGCGACGGAGAATCGCCAGATGGCTGTAAAAGCGATCTCGGAGGCGATCGATCTGCTGCTGGTGGTTGGTTCGCAAAACAGCTCGAATTCGAAACGCTTGGTGGAAGTGGGCGACAACGTGGGCGTCCGATCATACCTGGTCAACGATTGCAGCGAGGTGAAAACTGTCTGGCTCGAAGGCGTCCGCAATGTCGGGGTCACGGCGGGAGCCTCGGCGCCGGAACACCTGGTAGAAGAGTTGGTGGAGTTTTTGCACGAACGCGGGTTCCGCCGAATGGAAGAAATCGAAATGGTGGATGAAGACGTGCGTTTCTCCTTGCCCGCCGAACTGACCATCTCGCTTCGATGAGCGCACCGGCACCAGTTCGGAGCTCTCAGGAAACCGCCGTGCGGAGCGCGATAGACCGCGCGGCCGGCCATCTGGTCGCCTTACAGGCGCGCGATGGGCACTGGTGCGCGGAACTGACCGCCGACAGCACGTTGGAATCCGATTTCATCCTCTTTCAACTTTGGCTCTACCCGCCGAATAATGGGAGGTGGGAGCCAAAGACCCGACCGCTTATCGACAAAGCCGCGCGCGCGATCCTCGACCGCCAACTCCCCGACGGCGGCTTCAGCATCTACGTCCACGGGCCGTCGGAG
This sequence comes from Acidobacteriota bacterium, assembly GCA_028876805.1. GTDB lineage: Bacteria > Acidobacteriota > Terriglobia > Bryobacterales > Bryobacteraceae > PSRJ01. Next base: position 2,718 of record JAGWQP010000628.1, read on the forward strand.
GTGAGTGCGTCGGTTAAAGCGTATGTCGCGCTGCGGCTGGCCGGCCTGGCGCCAGGAGATTTCCGCCTGGTTCGCCTGCGCGAGTGCATTCTGGCGTTGGGCGGAGTTCAAGCGGCCAACAGCTACGTCAAGATCAATCTCAGCTTGTTCGGTCTGTATCCGCGGGAGCATTGCCCCAGCATTCCGCCCGAAGTAGCGCTGTTGCCGTTCGATTTTCTCTACCAGATGTCCTCATGGACGAGGGCCATCGTGATCTCGCTTTCGCTGGTTCACGCGGCGGATCCGCGGCGACCCGTGCCCGCCGGCTTTGACTTGAACGAGCTATGGCTCGCCGGCGTGAATCCCGCGTTCCCGAGAGAAGAGCCGGCGCTGACGTGGCGCAATGCCTTCCTGGCCTTGGACCGCCTCCTGAAATGGTGGGAACGGCATGGTTTCGAGTCCGTGCGCCGAAAGGCGGTGGAGCGGGCCAAGGATTGGATGATCGAGCGGTTGAATGACTCCGACGGATTGGGCGCCATCTACCCTCCCATGATGTATTCGGTCATGGCGCTGGATGTGCTCGGTTACGCCCCGGACCATCCCTTGCGCGTCGAGGCCCTGCGCCAGTTCAACAGCCTGATGGTCGACGACGGGGAGCGTTTCTTTTTCCAGCCGTGCTTCTCACCGGTGTGGGACACCGCCATCGCCGCCTATGCCTTGAGGCAGGCCGATTGCGGCCGCGAGGCGCTTCCGCGCGCGGCCGACTGGCTGCTGGCTCGCGAAATCCGGCGCAAAGGCGACTGGTCCGTCAAGCGCCCCCATACGGAACCCTCCGGCTGGGCCTTCGAATATGCCAACGCGTTTTATCCCGATATTGACGACACCGCCATGGTGATGCTCGCTTTGAGCCAGTCCTCGGCGAGCAACGGCGTCGCGCAGAAGGCTTGTCAGCGCCGGGCGCTCGAGTGGCTGCTGGCCATGCAGTCGAGCGACGGCGGCTGGGCAGCGTTTGATGCCGACAACAACTGGGAGTTTCTCCGTCACGTCCCGTTCGCCGACCACAACGCGATGCTCGACCCGGCCTGCCCGGATATTACTGGCCGCGTACTGGAGGCGCTGGCGGCCCACGGTGTCGACCGCCATCATCCGGCCGTGCGCCGGGGAGTCGATTGGCTCGTGCGCCATCAGGAGGCGGATGGAAGCTGGTACGGGCGCTGGGGCGTGGCCTACCTTTATGGAACCTGTTTCGCCCTCCGCGGTCTGGCCGCTTCCGGGGAGAACGACCGCGAGGCGCACGTTCTGCGCGCCGGTGAATGGCTGCGCTCCATCCAGAACGCCGATGGCGGTTGGGGCGAAAGCTGCGCCAGCTATGACAACCGCGTCTTCACGGCCGGTCCCAGCACTCCGTCGCAGACCGCCTGGGCGCTGCTCGGGCTGGTGGCCGGCGGCGACGCCTCCAGCCTGAGTGTGCGGCACGGGATCGAGTACCTCATCGAAACCCAGAATCCCGATGGAAGCTGGGACGAAGAGTCGGCCACCGGAACCGGTTTTCCCAGGGTTTTCTACTTGAACTATCACCTGTACAAGGACTATTTCCCGCTGTTGGCGCTGGCTTCGCTCGCGAAACCTGAGCAGCGCCTGAACGGATAGATCATCATGAAGTTTCGACTCGCCATGACGGCCGGCCTGGCCGGATACATCTTCAAGAACAAGATCCGCCCGCGTCCGGAGTGGCAGAAGAATGTCGCGCCCGAGGCCAGCGCGGCCAACCCGTTCCGTATCCTGCCGGCCAAGAGCGGGGAGAAGCGGCAGCCGCACCCCATGATCAACAAACGCTTCCCCATCGTGCTCATGCTGGAACCGCTGCACGCCTGCAACCTGACCTGCACGGGCTGCGGCCGGATTCGCGAGTACGAAAGCAGCATCACCGAGCGCGTGCCGCTTGAAGAGTGCCTGGCGGCAGTGGACGAATGCGGCGCTCCGGTGGTCTCGATCTGCGGGGGCGAGCCGATGATGTATCCGCAGATCGGCGAGCTGGTGACGGCAATCCTGGCGCGCAACCGGCATATCTATCTCTGCACCAATGGCATGTTTATCCGGAAACGCCTGAAGGAGTTCCAGCCGGACAAGCGTTTCTATTTCAACGTGCACCTGGATGGGATGGAGCACAACCACGATATCGCCGTCGAAAAAGAAGGGGTCTTCCGCGAGGCCATCGAGGGCATTAAGCGCGCCAAGTCTGCCGGTTTCCAGGTCTGCACCAACACCACGGTTTACAAAGAGACCGACATGGGCGAGATCGAGGAGTTGTTTGA
>JAGWQP010000629.1 GCA_028876805.1 Acidobacteriota bacterium
CGGCCATTGACCCGAAAACTGGTGAGCCCGCCTATCATCCCAATACAATATCGAATTACATGGGTTGTTATAACGCGGTGTTCACGTTCGCTAAACGTAGCTTCCGGATTGATACGAATCCGATGGCGGATGTTAAAATTCCTGGCAAAGTCGAGACTGACGTTATCCCATATGGGTTGGAACAAGTTCGACACATAGTCACTGCGGCGCAGCAACTTCGTATTGAACTGTTTCTCTCGTTACTGGTGCAGTCGTTTACTGGAGTGCGGATATCTGAGATAGCTGACCGACACACCAGCGACATCAAACAGATTGAAGGTATCTGGTGCCTGGATATCCCCAGGGGAAAACGGCCTCTAGTAAGCGTATTCTGCCCTTGCATCCAACAGTGGTTCGCCATCTGCGACCCTACCTCGGTACCGTGGCACCAGGCTTGCTGTTTCCCGAGCTACCTCGCGGCAGTAGCGGCAAACCCTCGGTGTATGCGACGCGGAAGCTCGGGGAGTGGATCAGAAAGGATCTGGGAATCACTGACGAGAGGATCGAACCCAATCACAGCTTCCGGCACTATGTGAAATCGCAACTGCTGAAAGCCAAGGTCGACGTCAAGATCCGGGATATGATTTGCGGCCACGGCAAGAGCGTAGCCCGGCAATACGAACATGGCGATATCGAACAAATGGCGGAAGCGATCAGCCTGTTGCCGGACCCTCTCGAATAGGAACGGTCACACACGGAAACCTGCGGGAATTGTCGAGGGGTTTTCTTTTCAGAAGAAATCTTGGCGGCCGTCGTCGTGCCGTCGCCGTGAATGACCGTGGTGTCGAGGAGGCCGTCCTGATGAAGCCTCGACACCGAGCCGGCAAAAATGGCGTCTATAAAGCCATTGGCCACCCAGCGCCACCAGGTACGATAAATGCGGGTGTAGTGAATTTCAACAGAACCTTCGCCATCCTTGTCGATCGCAAGCTCCTTGCACTCGCAGCCCAAGTACATATGCTTCAAAATGTAGTTGAATATCTTATGAAGACTCAGCTTCGGAGCGGGACCGCGGCTTCCGGGGGAGAGGTGCGGCAAGACAAATTGTTCGAACGCCGCGAGATCCAATTGCGTCGGAATCGCCTGCCAGCGTTGATTTTCTGCCATTCGGGTCCTCCAGAAAACGGGACCTTACTCGATTCGCTGACATCGACAGAAAACCCAGGTCCGCGGCGGCTTACAGCCAATTTCGGCCGCCTCCAGAAACCCGCAACCACTTGTTAGGACAAGGGTCGATGGAGGAATCTCAGGTCAGTCGCTGGGATGGCTGGGCGATCGCTAGGCTTTCCTGCCGGGCCAGCTCCAGGATCCGATCCGAAGGCCCCCCGTCCCCAGCCAGCCGCGCCAGCGTCATGGCGCCCATCATCATGGCGAAAATCATGGTCGCGCGATCTCTCGCGTCATCGCCGCCACCAAGGCCTTGCGCGAGAGTGTCGATCTGCGCGGAAACGCCGGCCCAAGCCTGCGCCCCCAGATTGGGGTCGCGCGCCAATTCGGAGCCCAACGCGGCGTAGGGACAGCGCGGAACAGCCTCGTCGCGATGCGCGACCGAGAGATAGCCTTTGACCGAATGCGGAACGCCGCCGACCGCGACCCGATCGGCCATGACCTTCTGGCTCGTCGCCATGGCTTGCCTCAGGCCTTCCGCGAACAGATGCTCGCGATTGGCGAAATGCCTGTAGAAGCCGCCATGGGTCAGACCGGCCGCGCTCATGACCTCGGCCATGTTGGCTTCGGCGAGCCCCTTGCGACGAACCTCGTCGGCCGCGGCCGCGACGATGCGCAGCTTGGTCTGCCCGGTTTCCGCCTTGGATTTCTTCACGTCGCGCCCTTTCCAGCGACTTGGCGATCACCGCCCCCTTGATTTTTAGATGAGTCGACTCATCTAAACAATCAAGAGTACAGCCAGGCAGGTCCTGGTGCGGCTCCAACACAGAGGACCGGCCATGGGCGAGCTATTTACGGCGGAGCACATTGAGTACGCGACGTCGCGACCGTTCCAGCAGGTAACCGCGGCCTTCGAGGCGGCGACGGGCGACATCTCCGACGGCCGGTTCGAGCGGGAACTGGCGGCCTCAGAGAACGTGGAAGACTTTGAGCGCCGCATTCACGCCTTTGAGGCCGACAGCGGCTTCATGCGCTTCCTCGTGCTCGATCATGGCGCCTGGTCGGGCCTCTACGGTGAACCAACCAAGTCGCGCCAGTACATCGTGGGCAATCCCCTGATCGCGCGCACGATGATGAAGCATGACCTCGGCGTTGGGCTGAACGTGCCCGTGCGTGTGCTGATCTACGAGCCGCCCGGCGGCGGAACGCGGCTCGGTTACGACCTGCCATCGTCGTTGATGAGCCGGCTCAACAACACCGAGGTCACCGCCGCGGCGCGCAAACTGGACACCAAGCTCGCCGCCCTGGCCGAGCAGGTGACGGGAGCGAAGGCGTGATGACCGGCCGCAGCATGATCAAGTCCGCCCGCAGGCTC
>JAGWQP010000630.1 GCA_028876805.1 Acidobacteriota bacterium
ATTAGCGGTAAGGCGAATCGCAACGATCGACTGCGCCGCCAAGGCGTCCTTTTGTCGCCAAATCGTCGAATGATCGGGCTCGCGGTGGAACCCGTCAGCGCACCTGGTGTATGAGGCAAGGTGTATGAGCGCAGGGGCCTGGCGTAGGCGATCGAAACGTCTTGCCGAACCGGTCGCGTTCATCGGGTGGTGTAGGTCCAGGCTGCGCGTACATCACTCCGCCGAGCCACCCACGAGCGCCGTACCGCCGAGCCCCTGCTATTGCCGTGTGCGCGATGCACTCGGAGCGGGCGCGTTCAGAGGGGCCCAGCCATCGACTGGATTATAATCCGTTATGGCCGCCGCCACCTCCGTGGTGTGTTCACCCAGATCCTTTTGGTAGAGCGTACCGTCTTCGCCGACCATAAATGACATGATGCCGGAAGTCCGGTACTCGGAGGGATATGCGAGAATCGCGAAGCCGCCAGTCATCTTTCCATTAACGATGCAGTCTTTAACACCACTCGGGGTCGCAGTCTTGCTGAGAATCCGATAACGATAGCCGTTGAACTCCGCGGTATTGCTGTCCTTCGTCGAGGACTGCGCCTTCGCGAAGTCCCCGAATCGGCCAAGGGGGCTCGGAGCCTGACCCTCCGCAACCGGCCATAACAAACCGTTATGCCTGCTCGGGTCGCTCACGAACTTTTGGGCGTATTGCTTTACCTTATCGCCATCGTGGCCTTGACGATAATATTGCCGCTCGGCTGCGCCGAGAGCTTCGCTAGCGTCCATGGCGGTCAGTTCGTTTTTTCCAATGCGGCGGGCTAGGACTTCGTCCTTACCGGCACCCGTGTCGAAGTACCAGCGCCCCGAAGAATTCTGGCCCAATGGAATCGGAAAAACATAGTTGTCGGCGCCGACCTGAAGGACCTTGCCACCCGCCGTGACGTCGCTCCACCGATGCATCTGGTTGTACGCGGTGACGAAATCGTTCAGCCTGGCTTTGTCTGCGTCGGCGTCTGGGCCCATTAGAACCGTCTTGCTGTCCGGACCGAAAATTTCGATTAATGTACTCTTGTCGCCCGCTTTGGCGGCTGCCACAACAGCCGCGCCGGCTTCCTCCGGTGATGCAAAAGTCTTGCGAGGAGTGGTCTCCGCTACATTCTTTGACTTTCGGCAGGATGCCGCCGGGAGAAGCGCAACGAGCGCCGCCGTAGCCCAAAAGCACGATGACCGAATCCGATAGTTCCAAACTGTCTGCTTCATATGCATCAACTCCAAACTCAGCTATCGAAAAGCTAGCGCCGGAAACCTCCGCCGCCGAAGCGGCCACCGCCGAACCTGCCGCCGCTAAACCCGCCGGCGCGCATGCTTCCCCAGCCGCGAAGACTCTCAGCCCTCGATTGCCATCCACTGGCGCCGAAACGATCTCCAAAACCGCTAAACGCAGTCGAGTTTCTGAAGGCGTCGTCGGCGCGGGCCCATGAGTTTGCATCCAAGGCACGTTCGCCCTCAAAACCGGGGGCCACTGTCCGGTTCAAACCCTCTACCCTATTTGCGGTTCCTCTGTAGTCGGCAGCGGCCCTGTCATAGGCATTGTGATAACCGTAGCCATCGTGGTAGCCGCCATTGTAGTAGCCACCATGCCAGGCGCGATTCCCGTAAAAGTCGTTGTGGTTGTATACCACTGCTCCACCGTGCCAATTGGCATTCCAGGAACCCCATCCCCATTCGCAGCAACCGCCGCGCGTCAGAGCACCCACAGCGTTACCGGCTCCAAATCCGAGCACTGCACCCGTAGCCGCGGCGGCGGCCGTGTAGCCAGGAGTGACATATGGCGTGCCATAGATGACTGCGGGATTGTATTGAGGCACATACACGATCTGAGGGTTGGTGGGTGCGATGGCGATCGTCTCGGGCGATTCCTGCGTCACGGTGATCTCAGGACCGGACTTGAGATTACCCGCAGCCTTAGCTTGGGCGCGCAGTTTTTGTACCGCCGCCATGACCTCGGAAGGCTGATTGTGATAAGCCTCGCCCAGCGTCGAAGTCCAATTCAGATTTTTGGCCATGTTGTCGAGGACGGACGGAAACTGAGTGAGCGCTTTCACGCTAGCATCCCACGACTGTTTATTAACGGCTTCGATCAGCGGTTCACCCGTCAGAGCCTTGTTCTGTTGAAGCCAGTAGTTTGCCACCGCGACTTGATCGGGAAACGTGGAGCCGGCGAGCACCTGCGCCACAAGAGGGTCCGGATAGAGAGCTATCGGCGCTACCAACGCCTGAAGCTGGAGCGCACTCATCGGGGCGGAATCGGCCGCGCCCCCGACACCGGCGCCGGTTGCCGCGACTTGGTATCCCGATAATAGGGCGGCCGTCAGAATGAAACTGAGGACCGTTGCCAGAGTCTTGTCAACGTTTTTTACGTTCATAGATGTCCTCCAGCGAGGGAGCCTGCCGCAATCTTCTTTATGAACAAAGTCTTTGAGTTACGATGCCCAGAGCCCAGGCTCGGACTTCCTTTATATTTGTGACATTTGTAACCTAGCGAGCCGGCCGGAACATTGTGCGCCTTTGAATCACCCTGGCCGCAATACCGCGTAACCGATCGAGATGAATTTTCTCAAGGCAGGTGGCCCATCCTGCCACCGGGCGGACAGACGATAAACGTTGGCCCCCCGGGCGTTCCCTTGCCTTAGTCTTTCGTCCCGCTCAGGGAGCGCCCGCCGAGGAGAAGTTGTCGATCACGTTTCCATATCAGCCGGACCTTAGCTCCTGCTGCGAGCCGAGCAGCCCGGCATCAAGCAATGCATGTGGGATCAGGGAAGGGACGCCAGGGTAAACGGGAGGAGCGAACGAAGGGGGCGACAGGAATCGCGGTTTCTTTCTGTCAGCTGCTGATACCGGCACAGGGATGCGGGAGATTCGGACGGACCTTCCTCTTCCTGACTGCCACCGCCTCAGCGCTCGGCCGTTGCCAAATGGCGTCTGGGTTCGGCCGGGTTGTGCTGGCGCAGCCTGAACATTGGCGACCATTGGCATCTTGTCGAGCAACAGTGGTCTTTCGACAGCAATAATGAGCTCCGAGGCGTGAACCGTTTCCGGACGCAGAATTTTACCTCGCAAAACACGGAGCATGGTGGTTGGTATCAATTCCCCCCCAGCCATGACGCTTGGACCGGCTCGCCGCCAGCCTCAATAGCCGCTTCGATCTGCTCCCGACAGATGGAAGCGAATTCCCCTGCAGTCGAAGCCGATACGAGGGGTACGGATTTTTTGCCGAGCGCCGCCGCTGCCATCGGACACAGGAGTGTTCCCCTCCCCAGCGGGCACCCGGGCAGTAGAGAATGGATAGATATGTCACGCCAATCTCGGGTCGTCCGCGCGCTGGCCGGCGGCATCACATTGGTCTGCGGAATGCTGCCGGCGCAAAGCCGGAAGATTGGGGATCTCGCGGCGGGGAAGCTCCTGGTCACCGAACGGCAAGCGCCCGATCCACTGTTCGCCGAATCCGTGATTCTGCTGATTCACTACAGCGCGGATGGCGTAGTGGGCCTCATGCTGAACCAGCCGGCGGGTGTGCCGTTGTCCCGGTTGCGGGAACTAGATGGAGCCAGGAACCGTTCCGATCCAGCCTATGTCGGCGGCCCCGTGGAGATCGCGCAGGTCAGCGCACTGGTTCGCGCGCCGAGTGCCCCACCGAACGCAATTCATGTGACGGCAGACCTTTACGCTGTCCAGACCAAGAGAGGTTTGGAAACAGCCCTCAAGGCATCGAAGGGTTCGACCGACCTCCGTGTCTACCTCGGGTACTGCGGCTGGATTATTCCCCAATTGCAAAACGAGGTGACACGCGGCAGTTGGTACATTTTCGACCATGGCGACCGCTTCGCTTTCGATTCGGCGCCGCGCACGCTCTGGAAGCGGCTCATCGACCGGACTGAGGGCGAATTGGTTTGGACACCTCTCCCGGCCCGCCAGCCAGTCAAACCGGTCTCGTGGAATCGATGAGGTTGGTTCCGATGAGTCGCAGGGCGAAGGCCCGGGGCACTCCTCGCGCCGGGGCGTCTCGGTCGCGCGCCTTCACGACCCAATAACGATTTCAGTTGGACTTCTCGAGAACCCACCGAAGGCATCAACAATTCCATCGAGTTCCCCGGCGACATGTTCACCGCCCGCCGATATCGCGGGCAGCCCGCAAACTGAGGTTCCCGACTGCCGCCGCACCGGTGGAACAGAAGCTGCTGCGCGCCCGAGATCTCTACGGCCTCACGTTGGACCGCCCTTCCAAGGTCGTCATTCGTAGTCGGGTTTTCTGGTTGGGATACTGATGATCGAACCGGCGTGCTGGTTCGACGGCATTCAATAACGGTCTCGTTGAGGCTTGTCGCCGCCCATCTCACCGGGCCTGGCGGGCGCGGGCAGCGTCTAGCCACTTGTCGAGGAGGCTGGTGTCTTCGGTAAGAGCTTGCGCGGACCGAAAGAAAATATCAGTTTGGTCGAAATAACCGGTGAATAACCAAGCTCCGGGCCCTTCAGCCGTGATGGGCACGGACGTGCCCGCGTGCCCTCCTGTGCGGAACCCCACGGCCAACCGCTTTCCTCCCTTGCCGTTGATTTCCCGGTTCTCGGGGTAACCGTCGCCGTCGGAATCCTGGTAATCGGGAAATCCGGTCCGGTCTTCAGCCCGGGAGATCTCCGGCGGAAGGTTCCCGACTCCGAAGTCGGAGCGAAGATTGACGGCGGAGTCTCTGTAATAAGTGCCGCGGTCGGTGACGACTGACTTGCGGTCGGTCAAGTCCCGATCGGATAGGTCAGCCACCCCCAGAATCGACAGGGTTTGATCGTGATCGGCCGTAACCAGAATCAGTGTCGGACGCCGGGCGTGCGCGCGGGACCAGCTTCGCGCCACGCCGACCGCCTGGTCGAGCTCAATCACGTCCCAGATCGTGCCCGCCGCGTGGTTGGCGTGCGATTCCTTGTCGATCAGCGCTCCCTCCACCTGTAAGGCAAACGGTTGATCGCCGTTGGCGCCTGCCAGGATTTCGATGGCCTTGCGCGTCATCTCGTTGAGGAACGGCTGGTCCTTCCAGACTCCGAAGTCCGGGAGCGGCTCGCTCCCAGGCCGCACGTTCGCGCGGCCCAGCAGGCCCAGCTTATCGTAGGCCGGTTCCATGTTTCCGTTCACCTTCACGGTAAGGCCATTCGGATTCAACTCCACGTTGTTCACGCGACGGAATAAGCCCAGCACCTTACCTGCTGACGGTCCCAGGTTTTTCAACTCGGTGGCATTGCGGATAAAGCGGTAGCCCTTGGACTGGAAGCCGGCGATCAGGTCACGATGATCGGCCCGCACATCGGGATCGAAATCCTCTTTGCCACCGCCGAACACAACGTCAAAAGCCGGAGAGCCGTCGAGCATCGGATTTTCGAGATATTGCCGCGCGATCTCGAAGGTGGCGCCGCGCGTCGCCACATGCGAGCCTTGCGCCGCGGGTGTGGCGTCGGCAATGAACGCGGTCGAAAGATTGCCCGTTCGATAATGATAGAGGCGTTTCAGATACTCGAGAAACGTTTCGATCCGCGGGTTGTCTCGAATGGCTTCGAGCAAATCCTTCCCGCCCGGCCGCCGCCAACGGCAATCGGTTCCATCGGGGAAAACAGCCAGCATGCCGGTCACCGGCTTGTTCCCCGTAGACCAATGTGTGCCGGTTTCCGCCGAATCCGGGACGAGTGTGGCAGCGCCGTAGGTCATCACGAAACCAGTGGCCGGCATTTGATCCATTTCAAGGGGCCGATCCACAAAGCCCTCGCGTATGCCGGGAACTCCTGGTCGCGTCTCCACGCTTCGGGCCACGATCCGTCCTGCGTCGCGATACGCGTTGCCCATGCCATCACCGATGAAAAGGATGTAGTTACGCGGCGTCGGCGGCAAGCGAAATGGCCTCACTTCGATGTTTCGCTCCTCGCGCAGCCGCTCACCGCCGCTCGTTAGCTCAACGGTGAGCTTCACGTTGCCAGGCTGGCGGAATTCGAACAGATCGGCCCGGTAGACCAGACCCGCCGTGCCGTTGCAATCCAGTTCCGTACGGGTAGGAGGGGCGAACCGATTGGTAATGTCTGCGCCGTTCGCAGTGACCCTGAATCGATCTCGACCACTGGCATTTCGTGCTTCGATCACCAAATCGACGCGTTGCCGCACCAGAAGGCGTATTCGTTGGGGGAGCAGGATGCGAAGCCGGGCCGGCTTTTGTGCGAAAAGACTCGCGGATTCGAGCAGGAGGAGGAGACCGATTCGGGACCGCTTCATGACACCACTGTGGCAGACATCCTTTACAGGTTTGTGAGAACCCGCGAAACCGGGCTGTGATTTGTCTGTAATACTGCAGCGCTATCATGTGTCGTCGATCTGAGGAGGACGAGATTGATGCGTCGAATCATCCTAAGCGGTGCCTTGGTGGTCTTGGTTGTCGCCACCATGATGTACTCACAGAGGTCGCGCGTCCAAACGGTCGGCCCAACGGGTGATGGAGGCTTCCTGTTGAACACGGGCTGGCGCATCCAGCCGGCCGGCGAGAACATTCCGCTCTCTACCCTGCCGATGTCTCAGGCGCTGGCTCCGGACGGGCGCATGCTGGCGGTCCTCAACGGCGGCTACGCGCCGCCATCGGTCAGCCTGCTGGACCTCGAGACCTCCCGTGAATCCGCGCGAGTGGCGATTGGAGACGGCTGGCGCGGGCTGGCATTCTCGCCCTCCGGTGAGAAGCTATACGCAGGCAACGGCGCGCGGGGTTCGTTGAGCGTGTTGAAGGTGACCGGGGCGAGTCTGGCGGTCGAGAGCAGGATCGATCTTTACCCTGGCGAAAGGCCGGGCACTCCGCACCTGATCGCGGACATCGTCGCCCAACGCGACCAGTTGCTCGTGGCCGATGCCGAGCAAGACAAACTTCTCGTTCTCGACCCGTCGGCGAAGAAGGCGTCCCGCAGCTTCGCCGTGGCCCGCAACCCCTATGCCATACTCCTCAGCCCGGACCAAGCGTCGGTGTTCGTGTCGAGTTGGACGACCGCTCAAGTGGTCGAGTATCGCTTGGCGGATGGTAAAGAACTGGCACGCATTGCGGTCGGTGCGCATCCAACTGAGATGCTCTGGCTACCCGCTCCGCAGCGTCAGTTCGAAGACGACGACGATCAGCCGGTCAACTTATCTCCACGCCTCGCCGTAGCCTGCGCCAACACCAACTCCGTCTATGTGCTTAGTAAGCAGCACGGCTCGTGGCGCATAACAGAGAAAGTCAGCGTGGCTCTGACTCCCCGGCAGCCTGTAGGCATGACGCCTAGCTCCCTATCGCTCGACCCGGAAAAGCGCCGGCTCTACATTGCCTGCTCTGACGGCAACGCGGTGGCTGTAGCCGACGTCACAGGCCGCTCCACGAAGGTCGTCGGCTTCGTCCCCACCGGCTGGTACCCGACCGCGGTACGCGCGCTACCGGACGGGAGGCTCATCGTGCTCAACGGCAAGGGGATGGGCTCGCATCCGAACCCAGACGGCCCGAATCCTTTCCGCTGGCCGACGCCGGGTTTGAAGCGCGAATACGTCGCCGGCATGCAGGAAGGCAGCGCCGAAGCGATCGCGAGCTTCGGCCAGGCGGCGCTGGACGCCTACACCAAGACCGTGCTCGAAAATTCGCCCTATCGCGACTCGCTGCTCGAGAACGCCAACATCGAGAGAGGCAACCCCGTGCCCGACTCTCCTGGCGGGCCCACGCCGATCCGACACGTCATCCTCCTGATGAAGGAGAACCGAACCTACGATCAGGTGCTCGGCGACATGAAGGAAGGCAACGGCGATCCCAATCTGGTTTTATTCGGAGAAAAGGTCACACCGAATCACCACAAGCTGGCACGGGAGTTCGTGTTGCTCGACAACTTTTACGTGAACGCGGACGTCAGCGCCGATGGTTTCTTCTGGACGACCGCCGCGATTGCGCCCGACTCCAGTCAAAAGACGTGGCCGATGGGCTACGCACGTCGCGTGTATGCGCCCGGCACCCGTAATCCCGAAGGCACGCGACAGGCTCCCGGCGGGCACATCTGGGACAAAGCCTGGGAGGCTGGTGTGTCGTTCTACAACTACGGATTCACCGCCGTCAACCTGCCACACCCGCCCTCGACAGGTGTTCAAATCAAAGAGGTCGAGGACCCCGTTTTGAAACCCCACACCAATTACAACTTCCGGCAGCACGATCGCTCCTTCTCCGATATCAACCGGATTCGGGTTTTCCTCGATGACCTCGCAGAGTGGGAAAGGAGGGGCGACATGCCCCGCCTGATCGTGATGACCATTGGAAACGACCACACAGAAGGTACGCGCCCTGGAATCCGCGCGCCGATCTCCTGCGTCGCCGATAACGATCAGGCCGTGGGCATCATGGTAGAAGGCCTGAGCCAAAGCAGATTCTGGGCGTCGACAGCCATGTTCATTCTTGAGGACGATGCGCAGGACGGCGCCGACCACGTCGATTCTCACCGTTCCCCGGCTTATGTCATTTCGCCCTACACGCGTCGCGGCATCGTCGACAGCACTCTCTACAACACCACGTCCGTGCTGCGGACCATCGAGTTGATCCTCGGATTGAGGCCCATGACGACATTTGACGCCGGGGCCCGCCCTATGGCCAGTGTCTTCCAGACGACGCCGAATCTTGCGCCTTACCGGAACGACCCGCCGCGTGTCCCGCTCGACGAGAAGAATCCCGAGCATTCCGCGACCGCCGAGCGCTCCTTGAAACTCGACTTCAGCGCCTCCGACAGGGCGGATGAACATGAGCTGAACGATATCCTGTGGATCGCAATTCGCGGCACAACCCCACCGGCGCCGGTTCACAGCCGGTTCGCGCGATAGCTCGCTAGCGTCGTTGGTGCGGAATTCACACCTGGAAAGGCGAGCGAGACTTGACGGGGACCGATATTTCGAGCCGCTAGGGGCGCGCCCTGGATTCGAGCGCGCCCCTCGAGCCGGATCGTCGTCGCGACGGGCGGTCGCTAGCTCGATCCGTTTCAGAACGACAGCCGTAGCGCGAACTGCATGACGCGCTGATCGCCGGCCAGGCTGGTAATGGTTCCAGCTGAGGTGACGCTGAAGTTGCCGTTAGGCTGCCCGAAGATCGGGGTGTTGGTCAGGTTCAGAACCTCCCAACGGAATTGCGCGTTTACCCGCTCGCCGACCGGGAAATCCTTGAACAGGCCGAAGTCGAAGACACTTAGGTGTGGCCCGCGCAAGATATTGCGCCCGGCATTGCCGAACTGTCCAGGGGCCTGCAATTGGAAGGCATCAGTCAGCCCCTGACCCAGTGCGGCGCAGTAAGGATTCTGCGAGGCGAAAAACCAGCAGTGCGGATCGCCGATGATGTGAGGAGTTCCGATCACGTTCGGCACCGCGGTGGCAGCGCCGTAAGGATCAATCGAGCCGCCCAGGCTGCTGCCCGAATTCACAGTAAACGGGCGTCCGCTGGCGAACGTATAAACGCCGGAAGTCTTCCAATTCCCCAGCAAGTAAGACACCGGACCTTTGGGAAATATCTCGTGGCCGCGCCCGGCCGGGACCTCGTAGACGTAGTTCAGAGCCACGCGGTGTGGAGTGTCGAAATCACTCGGCCCCCGCCAGGCACTATAGTTCAGGCCGTTCTGCGCGTTACCGGAGTTCGCGGCCAGTTCCTGGGCCACGTTATCGATACTTCGCGAATAGGTGTAAACCGCGCGCAGCTCAAGCCCCGCATGGAACCGCCGCAGCAGGGAGGCTTCCAGGCCATGGTAGACTCCGTTGGCGATTCCATTGGTGTACTCGATATAGCCGAAGTTTGGATAGGGTTGCACCCCATTTAAAGGCTGATTGAGATCGGAAAGCACGTCAAGATGCGTGGATTTGGTGCCGACATAGTTCGCCTCGGCGGTGATCCCGCCCGCCAACTGATGCTGCACGCCGAAGCTCCATTGCTGGACCATTGGTGACGGCAGGTACGGATTCACCGCGCGGAGATGCACAAATTTCAGGTTCAGACTGTTCGGATCGAGAAAATTCGCCGGAAAACCTTGCTGCAAAAAAAACACCGGAGCGGTGGCATTGGAGGCGACGGCCGGCGTATTGTTGATCAAAAACGGTGGATTCAGCGCCAGCTGGTTTTCGCTGCCGACTCGCTCAAACTGCGTGTAGAAGATTCCGTAACCGCCCCGGATAACCGTCTTATTGTCGAGGCTCCAGGCGAGCCCGATGCGCGGTCCCCAGTTGTTCTTATTCGGTTCGACCAGGGACCGGGTCTGAAGTGAACCATCGGTTGCGAAGACCAGGCTGCCGGCGCCGGCTGGATTAAAGTTCGCCATCCGGTTCTGGCCTTCCAGGGCCGGAGGCGAGAAATCGTAGCGTAAACCAAGGTTCACCGTCAATTGGGGAGCAAGCTTCCAGTCATCCTGCGCAAAACCGGAGTACATGTGCAAACGCTGGTCCACGAAGAACACGTTGGTGAGCTGCGCGCTCTTCACATAACCCAGCAAGCCATCGGCGTAAGAAATACCGGTGTTGCCCACGCATTGGAGGTTCGCGCCGCGCTGGCAAGTGAAGATCCGATCGAAGCCGAGCGACCCCCGCGTGCCCGGCTCGTCCTGGAAAATATTGCGGACCGGACCGTGGATCTCGATGCCGAATTTCAGCGCATGGCGTCCTAAAGTCAGCGAGGCGTTGTCGATCCACTGGAACTGCTGCGGGATCTGGCGTTTCGGGAGGAAGTCCGGAGAGCCGATATAGGTATAGTTGGCAAAGTTGGTGAGCGAGATGCCGCCGGCCACCGCGGGGTTCTCGGGCACGCCGGGAACGTACTGGTCGACTTGGTTCAATCCGAACGGGTCTTGCTGCGCGTAAGAGAAATTGCGCTCATAACCGAAGCGGAACTCATTGGTGAGCCGTGGCGTGAAGGTGTGTGTCCAGCCGAGCACGCTGCTGTGCGCAATCAGGTTCTGGCGGCCTAGAGCCGAGGTGTTGGTACCGTCGGCGATGCCGCCAAAATTACCCGGGATGAACCGGGACCGGGTGGAGTAGGCGTAGCGAAAGAAGACCAGGTCTTTGTCGGTGGGATCGTAGTCGAGCCGTCCGTCGTAGTTGTCGGTGCCATCCTGCAGCCCGGCGTTGCGGACAAAGTTGTTCAGTTCCCCCGCTCGCGTGGGCAGCGGAAACAGATTCATGATCTTTACGGCGTACGGGTCGAGCCGGGGGGTGGGAATGCGATTGTCAGGAAAGGGTTGACGGTTAGTCGGGTCGTAAATGGTCGGATACTTGACACCCACGAGCGCTCCCGTTTCCGGGCTGAAGTCTCCGAGGCGTTCATTCGGGAGGGGCACGGTGGCGGTCCGGGAGACCCCGCGCCGGATCCGTGTACCCTCGTAATCGAAGAACCAGAAGAGCTTGTTTTTCCGGATCGGGCCGCCGAGATTGCCTCCGAATTGGTTTTGTTCGTTTTGCGGTTTGCTCAGACCGCTTTGATTGGAGAAAAAGTCGTTCGCATCGAACACCCGGTTGCGCAGATACTCAAACGCGAGCCCGTGTACGTTGTTCGCACCGCCTTTGGTGGTGACGCTCACAGTCGCACCGGGCGCGCGGCCGAACTCGGCCGAGTAGGGATTGGTAATCACGCGGAATTCCTGAATCGTGTCGAGCGACGGATGCGCCACTTGGGCGGTCAGTTCCTGAACATTCTCGGACACCGAGTTGTTGTCGATGCCATCGAGGATGAAGTTGTTCTGGAGATCGTGTACTCCATGGACGTTGAAGCTCCCCGTTCGTCCCGCGCTCGTAGCACCGCTTTGATCGGTGTAGCGGGTGGCCTGAACCCCGGGCACAAATCGCAACAGGTCATCCCAGTTGCGGAGGTAGAGCGGAGTGAGCGTTGCCGTAGTGGAATCGACGACCGTGCTGAGCGAGGCATCGTCGGGCGAGAGTTCCGGCGTGGCGGCAGTCACTGTGACCGTTTCCGTCGCTCCTGCCACCGCAAGCGTAAAGTCCTGGTGGGCGTGACCCGCCGTGTCAATCAGCAAGTGCCGTGTGACGCCAGCGAAGCCTGGGTGATCGACCGTCACATCGTATTCACCCACCGGAAGGCTCGGAAAACGGTAGTAGCCCGTAGCATCCGTTGTCGTACTTCGGACGACGTTCGTGGAAGGATTTTTTGCTTTTACTGAGGCCCCCTGGACCACGGCCTCAGAGGTATCGGTGACTAAACCGGTGAGTCCCGCACTACTACCTTGTGCGAAAGCAGGGTGCCGAATTCCCCAGAACAACGGCACACTGATCACGATCCATATGACACGGCGCATCCATCAGACTCCTGAGTATCGAATTGTTCAGCGTTCCAAACGATGACACCATGCGCGTGTTGCGGCCAAATGAAAGAGCGGCTACGATTTGATGACGCTCGAGTGAATTTACGGGTTGTGTCACGCGATCGAACTTCGAGCGCAAGCTGTCTCCCTCAGCCCAGAAAGGCGTTCATCTGGCTGTGGTCCCGGCGGTTGGCCCTGCGTTTGTGGGATCTGCCAAGGCGACTGATGGCGGGTCTGGCCGACAGGATAGAGGCACAAGAAAAGGAAGCCGGCAAACCGGTTAGAACCGCCTGCCGGCCTTCCTTGGCAGCTCGCCGCGCGCCGCTCTAGTTCAAATCCAACCTGTCTTGGTCCCCAATCGGACGCAGCTGCTTGGGATAGAGGATCCGCTTCTCGCCCGGGAAGGGTTTCGAAAATCCGGTGTTTACATACCAGATCGCATGGTCGAGCAGGTTCGGGTCTGCGATATCGGCTTTTTGATTCGGTCCTCGCGGGAAGTAGCGCGCGACTTCCGTCTGCCAGGCCTTCGGCACTTTCTTGGTGGCAGC
>JAGWQP010000058.1 GCA_028876805.1 Acidobacteriota bacterium
ATCCGCGCCGGCACCGCTCGGGCTCCAGCGATCCATGTCCTTCCCATGCTTCGTGTTCCACATGACCGCGCCGTGGGGCATATAGAAGAAGCCCGCCCGCATCTTCGGCTTGGCGGCGGTCTGCGCGAGCGCGGTGCCGGCCGGGATCATCGCATCGAGCAACGGCAGTCCGACGGCGACGCCGGCGCCCTTGAGCAACGTCCTGCGAGAAAGATGTTTTCTGGTCAGATACATGATCTTCACTCCTCCTGCGCCTGCATGCGGAATGCATCACTCGATACAATCCCCATCACGAGGGACGAGAACCGGTAATTGTCCTTGGCCGCCGCGCGCACGATCGCCCGAACTTGCGGCATGTCATAAGGCGAGATCTCCCGGCCGAGCGCATACATCATGAGTTTCACTGTCAGCGCCTGGACGAAATTGCCCGGGCGGAGCAGCAGGGAGCGGCGTAAGTCTGCCGGACCTTCGACTTCCGAACCATCCGGCATTGTCACTTTCGAATCGATGGGCGCATTGGCCTGCCAATCGACATCCCGCCACTGCCCGGTGACGGTGAAGCGCTCCAGCGGCAATCCGTTGGGTTCGATCACACCGTGGCACATGTTGCAGGTCGGATTCTTGCGATGCTCCTCGAGCATCGCGCGTATGGTCTTGGGCTGCGCGCCAGGCGGTGTGCTCAGATCCGTCACCACATTCGGCGGCGGCGGTGCCGGCGGCGTGCCGCGGAGTTTGTCGAGAACCCAGGCGCCGCGCACAACCGGCGAAGTCCGGTTGCCGTAGGACGTGTGCAACAGCACGGCGCCCTTGCCGAGGAGTCCGAAGCGGTTCTCGTCCTTCAGGGTCACACGCCGGAACTGCGCGCCGTGCACATCCGTGATGCCGTAGTGTTTGGCAAGCCTTTCGTTCAGGAAGGTGTAGTCGGCCGTTAACAGCTGCTCCACATTCTTGTCTTCGAGCAGGACGCTCCGCAGGAAGAGGTCGATTTCTGTCGAGAAATCCTGACGCAGGTCGGCGCTGAATTCGGGGAAGATTTGCTTATCCCACTCGAATTTGTTGACCTCCAGAAGGTCGAGCCAGCGGAGCGCGAAATCCGTCACCAGGTTTTCGGCCCGCGGATCGGCCAGCATGCGCCGCACCTGGGCCTGCAGCACGGCGGGACGCTTGAGTTCACCCTTGTTCGCGACCTTAAGCAGTTCCCCGTCGGGTCCCCGCTTCCACAGGAAGAAAGACAGACGCGATGCCAGCTCCAGATCGCTCAGCGCATAAAATTTCGCATTGTTCTGCGGCCGGGCGATTCCGCGATAGAGAAAATCCGGGCTCACCAGAACCGCCGTCACCATCTGTTCGATGCCGGCGTTGAATCCACCGGATCCTTCATGGCCGGCGTCATAGAAGGCCATCAGCCTGCCGATGTCCTCCTTCGTGATCGGCCGGCGAAAGGCACGCCCGGCGAGATCCTGAGTGATGCGCTCTGCGCAGGCCCGTTCCTGTTCGGGGGCTTCAGGCTTGCAGATGAATAACTTCTCCCGGCTGGGTGTGCGCGTGGGGCCCGCGGCACCGTAGGGCCCTGCGACCTGGATGGGTCCAATCAGGCGCGGCAGACGCAGATACCCCTTGAAACCAAATCCTTCATATTGGGTGCCGCCGGCAATCAGGTCGTCGGTTGCCACACGGGAGCGCTCAATGAATGTCACGACGACTTCGTGCACACCGGCCGTCACCTGCACGGGTATATTGGCGAAGCGCTCCATGAGCTTGGCTCCCGCCGGTGCACCGCCGCCGCGATCCACGAATTCGCGATCGGCTTCGCCGCCGACCTTTTGCCGGAAGACTTCCTTGCGATCGATCAGCACGACCACATTCGTCTCGTTCTCGATCCCGCGCGGGTAGAGTCCGAAATCGAGGTCAGTGATCGTAAAGCGGTACTCTCCGTCCGCCGGGAAAGTGTACTCGAATCTCGTGCCGCCGCGCGTTCCGAGCGGCATGCCGTCCACATAAGCATCCTGGTCGCCGACAGCGGGAGCTGGGAATGAGGCTTTGACGACCTCTGGCGCCGGCGTGCCGACTGCCATGCGCGATACGACCCGCGCGACATTGACGTACTGTTCCAGGAAGGTAGGTGACACGGTGAGCGTCGCAGCGATGTTGCTGAAGCCTTCGACCGCGATGTCCTCCGGCAGGTATTGGCTGGGATCGATCTCCACAGCGAGGAGATCCTTCACGGCGTTGGCATACTCGGTACGGTTCAAGCGCTCGACGGTAACGTGGCCGGCAAGATGCGTCTTGCTGGCTTCGTCGAGGGTGTTCTCGAGCCATGTAATCAGCGCGTCGACTTCCTGCTGCGTGGGCTGGAGATTGCCGGGCGGCGGCATCTGGCGCCCGCGCAATTTGCGTATGGCCTTCTCGAAGATTTCGGGGTGGTTCGGTACGGAATCTGCGTTGAGGTCACTGAGGAAGAGGTTGCCTGCTTTGACGCCGGGATTGTGGCAACCGAAGCAGTAGGTCTGAATGGTGGCCCACTGCGCTTCGGCACGCTGCGCGACCTGGTTCTTGGGTTGGGAAAACACCCTGGAGTCCGCCGAAACGATAGCGACGGCACAAGCAACACCGATGAGCCATCCAGCGATTTTCATCTCAACCCCACCTGGCGATTTCGTACCCAGACGCATTTATAGTTGATTGCGAGACAGCAAAATAGGGTCAAGGCAATGGGCCGTTACTGTTGGACTGTTGATCAGTGCGTGTGCGCTTCCTCGACACGGAAAGAACGAATGGGTACGGCCCCACGGTCAATGACTTGGCGCACTACTTGCTCCCGCCATCATCCGCTTCGCGGCCAGGCGAGTCTCAGATTCGCAAATATCCGTCGTTAGGCCTCGCCTGTAGCCATAGCCGCTATTGCAGGTTCGACGTCTGCCGTCGTGGCACGGTCCTCAAACGGGAGAGATTCTTACTCTCCCGCAAGGCGACGGCCTCCGCCTGCAGGGGCCGCCGCCGCATAGGGACCGACTTCCGGCTTGCCCTGGGTGTTGGCCAGGGGCCCCAGTTCAGCGGCCACGCCCCTGGTGATGGCGGCGATCTCTGTTCCGGCCTGGAAGCAGGTAAAATCGGGCCGGTCCCTCCACGCGAGCGGGCC
>JAGWQP010000631.1 GCA_028876805.1 Acidobacteriota bacterium
GATTTCGACGGCGATACGGTGTGGGAAACCTACCGCGTGCCAAACAACGTTGGTGTGCTCAAAGCGCAACTCTAGGCAACAAGTGATTTCAGTCGACTCTGGATCGGGTTCCGGGAAGCTCTCGTTGTGAAAAATTTCACTATCGAACTTCCGAGTCAATCGGTGTCTTAGGGAACTGTAAGATAAAATACCGAACGAGTTGGCGGGTAAGGAGCTGATTCTTGGCGGAAACCACGGTGACTAACTGGTTTGGCGATCTGGTCTCGCACCCGAAAGTGGTGGTCGAAGCCCACTCGGCGGACGATATCGTCGCCATTGTGAAGAATCCGGGTCAATACCCTTCTCCGGTGCGGGCCATTGGCTCCAATCATTCCACCGAGCGCTGTGGCATCGCCGACGGCGGAACGGTCATCAAGATGTCCCAACTCGACCAGGTTCTCGACATCTCCAACGACACGGTAACGGTCGAGGCCGGCGCCATCTATATCGATATCGCCAAGGAGCTCGAAAAGCACGGGCTGCAGTTTTACGTCAACACGGAAATTGGAAACATTACCGCGGGCAGCGCCGCCTGCTGCGGAACCAAAGACGCCTCCATGCCGGGCGAGCTGGGGCAGGTGGGTTCGTACATCAGCCGTATCAAGTTGGTTTTGCCTTCAGGGGAACTGTTGGAAGTCACCGACGAACAGCCTGGGCTGATGCAAAAGGTCCGCTCGAGCTACGGGACTTTCGGCGTGGTCTACGAGGCCACCTTCCGCGTTCGAGCGATCCAGCCTTTATCCGTGCACCACGAAACCTTCCACATCGAAGATTTTGTTCGGCAGTTTCCCGCGCTGCTGGCGCGCGGCGAGTCCCTGATGTTCTACATTTTCCCGTACGACAATCTCGTCACCGTGGAGTTCCGGCACTACACGCCAGGCGCGTCCGGGGACCCCAACCGGACCATCTGGCCGCTTCGCAACTATTTATGGGCTACCGCCGGACCGGCCGTGTGCGCCCAGGCGAGCGCCGAGATCGATAATGCTGACGTTCGAAACGGCGTGCTCAGCTCGTTTAATGCCTGGTGGCGTCTCAAGCTCGAAAACCTGATCCAGAGCGACAACACCGTCGCCACCGATCAGATCATCCGCTATCCCGCGATTTCAAACAGCAAATACACCTTCAGCTTCTGGGCGTTCCCCGAGGACACCTATCCCCAGGTTTTGGCGGCGTTCTTCGAGTTCGCGCAGAAATATCTCGCTACCTCGGGATACCGCATCAATATGTTGTGTGTCGGATACCGCGTCGCCCAAGACCGATCGTCGCTGCTCTCCTATTCTTATGACGGCAACATGATCACCATCGACCCGGTCTTCACTGCCAATGCCGGCTGGTCCGAGTTCCTGGGAGCCTACAATCAGTTCTCGAGCGACCGCGGAGGCGTGCCGCTCATGAATCAGACATTCGGCCTCACCCGTGCCATGGTACAAAAAGCGCGGGTGACCGGCTGCGGGCGTTCGCCCAGGCTCGCCAGTCCTTTGATCCAGGCGGCCGCCTTCTCAACGAATATTTCCGTGATCTTCTGGCGGCCGCGGAGACGGCCAGCGCCTAAGAAGACACTTTCTGACGGGGAGGGTTTGTGTTACAGACACCGTGGAATCAACGCCAGAAGCAATACGACATCGTGATTATCGGATCCGGATACGGAGGCGCCATCACGGCGGCGCGCCTGGTCACTGCCAACCTCGACCGCAAACGCTCGATCTGCATTCTAGAGCGCGGTAAGGAACGCCAGCCCGGCGACTTTCCCGAACAGCCCCTCGATGTCACTCGTGAGCTCCGTAGCGACCTCAATCCTCTGGGTCTCTACGAGCTTCTCACCTATCCCGATATTTCCGTCATCAAAGGATCCGGTCTTGGCGGCACCTCACTGATCAATGCCAATGTCGCGATCCTGCCCGACCGCGAAGTCTTCGAGCAGTTCCACTGGCCGAGCGAAATCACTTACGACGTGCTAGCTCCCTATTACCGGCAGGCCGCCGGCGTGCTCGCCGCTAATCCTCACCCCAGGGCCTTGGATTTGGCGAAGGTAAAAGCGCTCGACCGGCGCGCGAAAGAACTCGGAACTGCCGCCCAGGCTTTGAATATCGTCGTCAACTTCACGATTGACGGCCAAAACCCGTACGGCGTCTCCCAGAAGCCCTGCAACAATTGCGGCAATTGCGTCACCGGATGCAATGTCGGCGCAAAGAACACGCTCTACATGAACTATCTGCCCATGGCGAAAAACGCCGGCGCCATCATCCACACACAGACCAAAGTGGAATGGGTCGAAAAGAAGGGCGGTGGCGGCTGGCGGATTCATGGCAGGCACGTGGAAGGAGCCGGCGACGATGAGTCGTTTACCCTGGACGCCGGCGAGGTGATACTCTCGGCCGGCTCGCTGAACTCCACTGAAATTCTGCTGCGCTCTGAAAATCACGGCCTCTCGGTCTCTCCGGCCTTGGGCACGAAGTTCAACGGCAACGGCGATTTCTTCGGTTTGGCCTACAACGGCAGCTACCAGACCGACGTCCTCGGTTATCCTTTCAAAGACACGCCCCCGGCCGGGAGCTCTCCGGAGCCTGGACCGAACATCGTCGGTGTAGTCCGTTACAACGGCTCCCTGCCCGAAGCCCAACGCATCGCGGTCGAAGATTTTTCCTTCCCGATCGCGTCGGTGGCGGCGGCCAAAGGAGTTTTTGCCACGATCCCCGGCCAGGACACGGTCGCGGGAAACGAAGATGCGCAAAATCAAAGGCGCCTGCGTGATCTCGATCCGGCCAGCCGCCTCGAGGACCCCGACGGCGCCTTGGACCACACCATGCTGTACCTGGTGATGGGCCAGGACGATGCCCGCGGCACGATCCTGTTCGAGGCGCCTTGGACCGAGCCGGATGGCCGCATTCGCATCAGCTGGGACAACGCCGGCCAGCAGCAGATCTTCACGCGCATGAACGAAGAGTTGCGCCGCCACGCGCGAGCCTTGGAGGCCAGCTTCATCTCCAACCCCACCTGGAGTTTCTTCAACCTCGGCCATTTGATCACCGCGCACCCGCTCGGCGGCTGCCCCATGGGAGACGACCATTTGCAAGGCGC
>JAGWQP010000632.1 GCA_028876805.1 Acidobacteriota bacterium
CGCTGCAGCTGGGCTTTCGTGTGTACCTGACCCGCTACGATTTCAATCAGGCGCGTCAGGCATCGATATTTGCGGGATATGATGTCACCCAGCTCTATAACCAATTCGGCACCAACAACCTGCTCAACTACGTGCAGAACAGTAGGGGCTTCACGGTTTCGAGCAGTTATCCTTTGAGGCGCAGCTTCGCGCGGCTCGGAATTACGTACGGATATGACATTTCCGACATCAAGACGCAGACGGGGGCGGCGACGAGCTACTTCCAATATCTCTACTTTGCCAGCGTGGCGGGTCCCAACCAGCTGAACGGCGTGAAGACCAGCAGCATCACTCCCTCGTACACATACAATACCGTGGATTCACCGATCAATCCCTCCCGAGGCCGGTCGATTTATGTTTCCACGAGCTTTGCGGGCAGCTACCTGGGGGGAAACGTGAACACCATTGGACCGGCGATCGACCTCAAGTATTTCAAGCCGGCTCCCTGGCACAAGCGCCATATCCTGGCGCTGCACCTGGCCGGATCGCTCATCACCGGCTACGGCGGTAAGGAGATTCCTCCCTTTTCGCGGCGCTTTGTGGGCGGCGAGCAAGATATTCGCGGATTCGATTTCTTCGGCATCACGCCGATCGGATTCATCGCATCGAGCGCCACGGTGAATGTGCTCAACGACGATGGTACCCCCCGTACCCAGAAGGTCTTCACGAACGGCGTGGCCACCAATCAAAACGTGACAATGGCGGTCCCCAGCTACCAGCTCATCACGCCGGGCGGGGACACCACGGTGATTGGCAACTTCGAATATCGGATTCCGATTGTGGGTCCGGTTACTTTGGCGTTGTTCGCCGACGCGGGTGTGAACCGCATCCTGCGCACGACCGAGCTGCGTATGGTTCAAACCCAGGTGGACAACCTCAACCTCCAGTTCCCGCAGGCGGCCTTTGATGGCCGGGTAAAGATCGCGCCCGGCACGCAGGCTATCCGCAGTTCGACCGGGGTCGAGCTCCAGGTGCTGCTACCGATCGTGCAAGCACCGTTCCGGGTTTATTTTGCCTATAATCCCACCAATGTTCGCGAATATATCCAACCGCCCATAGTTGCGGACCGGTCCATGTTCCCGAATGCCGCCACCTTTAACAGCGCGCTAACGTCCTACGGCCGAGCGTATCCATTATTTGAAAGGAACACACTGTTCCGGTTCACGGTGGGCAGGACGTTTTAACGAAGGCGGGCGGTTCGATATGCTGGTATTCTCAGACTTAGGAGTATTAAGCTTGAACAAGAATTTCGTGATCCCCGCACTGGCATTCGGCGCCGCTCTCACGGCCCATGCCCAAGCCCCCGCGAAGATCGGGGTGATCCAGGTGCAAGAGGCGATTCTGAGCACCAAGGACGGCCAGAAGGCGGCGAACGACCTGCAGGCGAAGTTTGCTCCCCGCAAGGCCGAACTGGAGAAGAAACAAGGCGACATTACCGGGTTGCAGGACCAGTTAAAACGGGGCAGCGCCACCATGAGCGATGATGCCAAGAACAAACTGGTTCACGATATCGACGCGAAGACTACCGCACTGAAGCGGGACAGCGAAGATTTCGACACCGATGTACAGGAGGAAGAGGGCAAGCTCATGCAGCAGCTCGGCCAGAAGGTGATGAAGGTCGTCGACAAATACGCGCTCGACAATGGCTTTGCCGTGATCTTCGACGTGAGCAACCCCCAGACACCCGTCCTGTGGAGGGCTACAGCGACCGATATCACCGCCGACATCATTGCGCTATACGACAAGGCGAATCCCTCCGCCGCAACGGCAACCCCGGCTGCGACCAGCACCCCGGCGTCACGCCCGGCAGCGACGAGCGGCCCTGCGACACGCCCAGCAACTGGCGTCCCAGCGCCGGCACGGCCGGCAGCCGCGGCGCCTGCGCCAGCCGCACCGGCGCCGAAGAAGTAGCCCGCAAAAGGCGGCGAATCCGCCGGGTTTTAGCGGTACAATCGTTTCAGGGGGAGAACCCATGAAGATTGCCAGGGGGATCGGTCTGGTCTTCTTATTTGCCGCTGCGATCGGTGCACAGCAACGTGGCGGATTGGTGAGCCCGCAGCCTTTTGTCGCGGGTTCGTTCGGCAATGTCCTGTTTCCTGGGGGCAGTTCGGCCCTTCCTGGAATCCAGCGGGGTTTTGGGAACGTGGTGTTTCCGGGAGGCGCCGGGCCGCGGCTGGTGGTTCCCTTCTCCGCGACGGATCCCAGATTTCTGGGGAGGCCCGGCGTCGCCGGCGCGCGATTCGGGCGCGGATTTGGTGACGGTTTTGGAAGGCGCGGCGTTAATGTGGTACTAGCGCCCTACCCGGTACCGGTTTATGTCGGCGGATTTTATGACAATCCCTATTTGGGCGCCGACGGGCAGCCGCAGCAGGTGGCGCCCCAGCAGCCGCAGCCCAACATTACGGTCGTTTATCCGCCCCTTCAGCAGCCGATGGTGATGAGCCCTTACCCAGACGCCGCCGGCGTCTCGACCGCTGGCCCGCCGGCTCCGGAGATTCAGCCGGCCGCGGGGCCGCCCGCCACTCCCGAGCCTGAGACTTACCTGATCGCGTTCAAGGACCGCACCATTTACTCGGCGGTGGCGTTTTGGGTGGACGGCGATACCCTCCACTACTTTACCTCCGGGAATATGCACAACCAGGCCTCGCTCTCGCTGGTCGACAAGGAACTGACCCAGCGCCTGAACAAGGAGCTGGGCATCGATCTGCGCCTGCCCTAACGAGGGCGTTACTCCCATTCGATGGTGGCGGGCGGCTTGTGGGTCAAGTCATAAAACAGGGCCGCAACTCCCTGGTGTGTGAGCAGTTCCCTAGTGATCCGGTCCAATAGCGCGGGCTCCATCGGGACCGACTGCGCGGTCATGCCGTCTGCCGAATCGATGGGACGGAGCACGACCGAATCGGGAGATTTCGCAGTGCCCACCGGGATCAACACAACTGGAAACTGCCAGACCCTTCGATCGAATCCGGCTTCATGCGAGAGGCGCCGGACCGCGGCGTCGGCGGCGCGCAGGCGCGCCAACCGCGCCGGCTCGAGCGACGACGCGCGAACCTGCATCTCGGCCAGCGGCACATGGCCCGCCACCAGTCCGATCACTCGATTGACATCGGAAAGGCGGTTAATCAATTCGGTAGCATGCTCGTGGTCCAACCCCTCGATCCCGAGAACCGGCGCGTAACTGCGAGAATCGCCCTGCACGCCCACGGAATGGACGGGAATTACCCAGCCCTCGGGGGTTCGGCGAAGTGGCGCGTCGAAATTGGAGCAGAGGCAGCGGATCGCCAAGCCCGGCCCGGGGAAGGGGTGGCGGTCGAGCAGTTCCGAGGGCAGCCCGAGCTCGCGGCCGACTTCGCGCACCTCGTCCTTGTAGAAAGACTTAAGCGGCTCGAGGATGCGACCCGCCTCAATCAGCTTTTGAATGCCAGCTACGCGGTTGTGATGGGTTTTAATGACCGCGGCTTTGGCGCTGCCGCCAGATTCAATGGTATCGGGATAAATGGTTCCTTGCCCGAGAATCCAGTGTTCATCCCGCAGAACGCGCGATTCAATCACGCGCTGCTGGAAGCGCACAAACTCTTCTCCGATGATGTGACGCTTTTGCTCGGGGTCGGTCACGCCCGCCAGAGCGTTGAGGAATTGCTGCTGGGCGCATTCAATGGAAATGCCGGCCATGCGGCGCACAAAATCGGTTTCGCCTTCGCGCATCAGTCCCGTATCCACGTAGACGCCGCGTACGCGGCCCTCCCCGAGCGCGCGCGTCGATAACGTGAAAGCGACTGCGGAATCCACACCGCCGCTGACGAAGAAGAAGACATTACGGCCGGCGGCACACTCGCGAATCTCCTGCTCGATCGCAGGCGCCCGGTGGCGCGCGTCCCAGTCCCTTTCGCATCGCGAGACGCCGTACACAAAGTTTCTAAGCAGTTCCTTGCCGTGCGTCGTGTGTACGACTTCCGGATGAAACTGCACGCCGTAGAGGCGCCGGAGGGGAGCAGTGATGGCGGCCACCGGACAAGTTTCGGTTCGGCCGACCGCAGAAAATCCCTCTGGCAGACCGACCACGAGGTCGCGATGGCTCATCCAGACCTGCTGACGACCGCCCAAACCGGCAAAAAGAGCGTCCGTCGTCGCCGCCAGATCGAGCGTGGCCAGTCCGAACTCTCCCTTTTCGCCTTTTTGCACGTTTCCGCCGAGCAGGTGCGCCATCAACTGCTGGCCGTAGCAGATGCCGAGCACCGCCTGGCCGCGCGCGAAGATGGCGGGATCGACGGTAGGGCTGGCGGAATCGTACACGCTGCTGGGGCCGCCCGAGATGATGATGCCTCTGGCCGACGAGAGCTCGGCGGCCGGGGTCTCGCTCGGGCGGACTTCGGCATAAACACCGAGGTCCCGCACCTTCCGGGCGATCAAGTGGCAGTATTGGCCCCCGGCGTCGAGTACGAGGATTTGCGGTTGAGGGTTCAATTCTTGATGGTAGCGCGGATGGTGGACGAGGGCCCCCACAGCAGGTTTCGGGCCTCCCCTCCCAAACGTCGGCCCCAGGTTCCCGCAAACCATCTGTCCCGCAGACAACTAGCCAGAGTTGCGAACGGAATCAGGGCAGCCAGCGGTGCCAGCAGAGAGCCCCAGGGATGCTGGCCCGGCACATGCAGCGCGATGCGCCAGATGGCCCGGGTCAACTGCCAGTAACCGCCCGACCGGCCACGGGCACGCGCCCTGCCGGCTTTCACAATTGCGAGGAATTCGTGCTTGGTACGGGCCCCGGGCGCCTCCGTAAACGCACGTCCCAGCTCTGCCAGGGTGTGCGAATCGCTGCCCCCCAGCGGAATTTTTCGCCAGCGCGTCGAAAGCGTTTCCGCCTCCCGATTGCAGGCTGCCAGAAGCTGGCCGTTGAGCGTCTCCAAGGCCGGAAAAAAATCCTGGAATAGGGCGAAGTCAGCAACCGTGCGCCTCCCGGTGAGAGCGGAGAAAACGTGATTGACGGCGAACAGCAGGCCACGCTGCCACAAGTAACCGGCTAGCGAGGGAACATCCGCTCGCCGTCGCTGGATTTCCGTGTGGTCGCGCTCAGTAATGTCATAGACTCCGACATGCACCCCGGTCCCGGAGGGCAGAGTGCAGGTGACCTCCTCGCTCAGAAAGAAATCGGGATAGTGGCGCAGGCATTCAACGGCGTCGATCGAATCGTGGTCGGTCACGGTCACCAGGTCCATGCCACGCTGCTTCAGCCCCCAATAAACCTCCATAGGATCGTTGTAGCTTTCCTGGCAGAACCGCCGGGCCAGAGGCATAGTGCACATGCCGCTGCGGTCGGTGTGAACGTGCAGGTCGCAACGCATGTCCCGGTTATGACTTAGGGACGATTACAGAATGATGTCAGCGTTAAAACAATTACGCGAAGATCTGTTTCGCCCGCGTAACCTGAAGCAGGCAGAACCGCATCCAGAAGCTTGCTACGCATATGGATTAACCGCCCGCCCGCTTTTTTGCGTAACAATAGGATGGTTCGAAGACCCGAAAAGAAAGGAAACCACTC